>DASYZB010000116.1 GCA_035946615.1 Verrucomicrobiia bacterium | reverse complement strand
ACCGCGCGTTTATAGTGCCGCAGTCAGGGCTGATTATGAACGCCTTACAACAAGAAGAACGCAGCCACCCCCGCCGCAATATGCGACTGCCCGTTGCATAATCAAAAGCTCGCCCTTGTGAAACTATTCCGGCAAGTCGTCCCAATTTCGAAGGATTACGACAACCCTGTTTTTGAGGCGCTCGCAATTCAGGCCATCATTGGGCTGCTCAGCCTCATGATTTTGGACGGCGGGCAAGTTGCCCAGGTTTGCGGTGTCGCGCTATTGGCATTCTGGGCCGGAGCGTCGCTACTGATTTATCGGCGTCGGCTCTCCCCATCCCGGACCGACTTGCAGGTAATCCGCTTCGGCTATTTGCCAGTACTCGTGATTGCACAACAGTCCAACTCTTGCTGCAGTGGACGCGCCGAGTCCGTCGTGTTTGGATTCCCGAACTTCAGCCGCCGCGCCACTGAGCGTTTTCGTTAAGTTGTATGAATGCATGGATTTCCAGGATTTCTCTGATCGCATTTATAGTCTTACTTTTTTGCTCAAGACTTGTCATCTCCTCCCCAGGCGGACGTTGGCCCTGGTATTTAGCGCTGGCCATCTTTCCAATCATCACCCTCGTTATCGGAACGCCTCGATTTCGCCGCGCTAGCTTTTTGGCGTTTGTTATACTGGCTGTCTTGATTGCCGACGACATGGCGGCGGGCAAGCGCTCTCGAACACTTAACCAATCGCTCCAGGCCGCGCCGGTCGTCGCCTCCGCAGCCTTATTGGTTCAGCCGCCCGGCGCGCCTGAGCTTACGTGTTCGGCAACATGAACACGAATGTCCAGACCCACACCGACTTCATTTGGTCGTTTCAGTTCGATAAGGGCGCGGCTGCCGTCACGATTGGGCTGGCGCTTGTCGCTCTGGTCGTGCTAGTGGTGTTGGCGCGAAAGCGTAAGAAACCATGAGGGAGCCGAACAAGGCGCTCCAGGCAAGGGCGGGATTACATCCCTGTTTCATACCGGACGCGCTTGGCCCGCCCTGCCTGAGCATAATTGACAACGTATTATTTTCGCTCAAAACCCTTGAAAATAGGGGCTGGAATGGACCTTTGACCGTTTCCCCTCTTTCCCTCCAAACCTGCGCCAAGACCCAAACCGGAGCAAATCGGCACCCTCAACGCGCCGAACGACAGAACGGCTGACGCCAGATAATCTGCCCGCCCCCCGCTTTTCTGAACAAACAGGCTGGCCTTTTTGGTTGTGGGTCAGCGTTGGCGCGCCAGAATACAAAGGCAGGCTGAACCCGTTGCCCATCACATTCTAGCGGGGGGCGAGTGGTGCCTCCCGTCAGGCTCCCTTTCCTTGAATTCGTTCAGCTTCGGCAATCATGTCCGCCAGCGACAAACCGAGGGCACTCGCGATGGCCTTGGCGACATTAAGGCTTGGGTTGCGGAGCGACCTTTCAATGAGGCCGACATGGGTGGGGTGAATATCGGCCTTCTCGGCTAAAAGCTCTTGGGAAATGCCTTTGGCCTGCCGGTGTGTCCTTAACACCACTGCAAAGGCCGTGGACCTGTCCATTTTCCGCATTCACGCCATTTTGCCGGAGCGATAATTCCCGAACACAGACAATAGTCTGGACGCCGCTATGGATGGCACCGCAACTGCTGCTCTAATGGCGGCGGTGTGGAATAAAATTGAAAATAACGAATGAAAAATATGAATGGCAAGCTGTCGGGAATGGCTAGAATACTGCTTGGAACTCTCACAATCGCGGCGGCTTTTGCCGCTCAAGTTCAAGCTCAATCCTTTCTCACCAACGGTCTGGTGGCGTATTATCCATTCAACGGGAATGCGAACGATGCGAGCGGACATGGGAACAACGGGACAGCACAAAACGTCACCTTCGCAACTGTGAGCAACCGGCTGGCGGCGATTTTCACAGGTGCCCTTAACTCGTCCGTTCAGGTCGCCGACTCACCATCGCTTGACATCACCAACGCCGTAACCGTGAGCCTGTGGTTTGATTGCTTCGGAGATACCCAGTGGGTAGGGTGCTTGCTGGATAAAGCTTGGAAACAGCCGGTTTCTATGGACTGGTCCTATCGTGCTTGGTCAGTCTGGTGGCAGGGCCCCGATATAATCGCCCCCCAGTGGACCGCCAACTACGCACAGTGGATGCCAGAAGCTGGCGCAACCTCGGTGAGTCACAATCAGTGGTATCATATGGTCGCTATCGCCGATGGGGGGAATGGTCTCTGTAAGTTCTATACGAACGGGGTTGTGGCAGCATCGGTTATTGTTACTCCATTCACGGTGAGTGCAGGTCCCTTTCCCCTTGTAATCGGGGCCCCTGTTGCTCAAACCGCTAGTAATCAGACTGGTTTCCTCGGCGCCATTAACGATGTTCGCATTTACAACCGTGCCCTTTCGGCTTCCGAAGTCCAGCAGTTATATGTGTATGAGTCCGGGCCACGGGTGGATTTGATGAAGGCAGTCAAGCCGACATTCTCCAATCTCACCCCTACGACCAACTACCAATTACAGGTGTCGGCGGATTTGAGCACATGGACCAACCAAGGCTCGGCGTTCACAGCCACCAACACCAGCATGGTTTATCCGCAGTATTGGGACGTGGACAACTGGAACCAACTTTTCTTCCGGCTCCAAGTGGCACCATAGCGGGCGGAACTGAAAAGTAATCAGCAATCGCCGCCGTGCCGGTCACAGAGGCCGGCGGGGTTCATCATTCCCGCGGCTCTCTCTGTCCGAGCGCCCGCAGCGTCTGATTGCCCTTGCCCACTATACGGCCGTTTCTGTCTCTGGTCACATTTTCGGCTTGGTGATATCAGCACCCAAGATCTGAAGGAACTCGTTGAAAGGACGAAGAAGGACTTTCGGTTCAAATACGTCGGTGGCGGCTTCTTTCGGGACAAGAATATTCCCCAGGGTAAGACGGCCGAGATACGGCATGGCGAAGAAATCATAAACGAATTCTGTCAGGCGCTAGTCAAACATCTCACGAATTGAAGGCGGCTAACAAAATCACTGGAGCGAATGCGGGCGCGCCACCTCCATTGCCCATTGGGGAGTTGTGGGCGGCCCGCATCGCTCAGTTCTCTCGTTCAGCGCCAGCATCAACAGATTCCCATTCGACGGCTCGTTCAGAATCCACTCCCCCGGATTCCCCTCTGTCGGCCAGATTATCCAAGGCAGCCCTGCGCCTGGCATGATCTATTCGCGTCCATTGGCGTTCATTCGCCCTTAAGAATCGGCCCGCCCTTTCCTGCTCTCCTGCTTTCCACTTCCCCTTTCCCCCTTTCCCCCTTTCCGCGTATTCCGCGGTTTAATCTGCTTTCCCCTTTCCGCCTTCCCCATCTGTCCCCAATCGAAAATCTAAAATCAAAATTCTAAAATCCCCTCCGCCTTCTCGATAGCGGCCTGAATCTCACCCACCCTTCACCCGCGCCCACCGCTCACCCACAAGCGCCCTTTCCCCTTTCTGCTTTCTGCTTTCCCCCTTTCCGCTTTCAACTCATGCCACGTTTCCCTGCAACTCGCGGTATATGGCGGCGTATTGGGCCGCGATGCTTTTGGGTGAAAACCGCTTGACGTTTTGGAATCCGGCGCCGACCAGGCGCTGGCGGTATTGCGAATCCGAGATGATGCGCACAAGGCCCTGGCGGATCGAGCCCGCATCGTAGGGGTCCACCAGGCAGGCCGCGGGACCGGCCACTTCCGGCATGGACAGGCAATTGCCGGTGAGGACCGGGCGCCCAATGGCGTTGGCTTCCAGGATGGGCAGCCCGAACCCTTCGTAAGTCGAGGCGAAGAGCACCGCATCGGATTGCCGGTAGGACTCGATGAGTTCGGCCTCGGTGGCGCGAGGCAGGTTGTCGTATTGGATGGCATGGCTGCGCAACAGGCGCAGGTGTTGTGGACCCAGCTTGCCGATGATGCGCAAGCGGCAAGGCAGTCCGGCCATGGCCAGGATGAGGCGTTCGAGGTTTTTGTTGGGGGCGGTGCCGACCTGCAGGAGCAACGGGTCGTGTTGGTTGAAGGGCTTAGGCTCCGGGCGGAAATGGGTCGGCAGGCAGTTATGGACCACGCGCACGGGGCGGCGGATGCGGGGCAGAAGGCGGGCGAGTTCGCGCCGGGTGGCGTCGGAGATGGCGGTGACGATGGCGGCGCGGCGCAGTGGAAGTTCGAACCAGAACCACCGGACGAGGAAGCGTTTTGGTCCGCGGAGCCGAAGGAGGGGTGCGCAGTCGTGGACGGTGAGGATGGTGCGGGTTGGGTCGAGGGCGAGGGCGAGGTAATGGGAATCGCCCACGATATGATTGAGTTGGGCGCAGTGGGCTCGGGCGTCGAGGATGTTGGCCAGGCGCGGCAGGATGCCCCGGCTGAAGCAGGGGCTAATATGCGCGCTGCAATGGATGCCCGCCGGCATGGCGGCCCGGAGTTGGTTGAACACGCGCTCGATGCTCACCTGGCCATCGGCGGGCCGGCGTTGGAAATGGATGACACGCATGGCCGCTAATTTTTTACCTGCCGAGGTTTATCAGCGGTTCCAACCACTCTAAAAACCCTCTGCTGAATTGCTCCCAACCCCAGGTGAGAGCGCGGCGCCGGGCGCCGGCGCCCATTAGACCCAGCTCGCGCGGGTGGGTCAGGGCCCAATCGAGAGTCGCCCCAAGTTGCTCGTCGTCGCCGTAATCGAACAACCGGCCTTCCACGCCATCGGTCACCAGGTCGGGCGCGCCGCAATTGCGGCTGGCCAGCACGGGGGCGCCGCAGGCCATCGCTTCGGCAAACACATGGCCAAAACCGTCTGCAACCGGATTAAACACGAGCGCCTGGGCGCGACTATATTCGATGGGCAATGCTTCGCGGGCCACCCGGGCGACATGCTCGAAGCACCCGCTGAACTCGGCAAGGAATCGGTGCGGCAAGCCAAGCTCACCGATCAGCCGCAGCCGGTGGGTGCGCCAGGCCCCGAGTTTCTTCCATACGCGCAAGACCCGGTGGATACCTTTACGCGCGCAGACTTTGCCGACGCAAAGGAACACCGGACCCCGTTCGACTGTTGCCACGGGGCTCCACCGTGTATCACTTCCCAAAGGCAATGTGCAGATTCTCTCTGCGGCCGCGCCGGCCGCCCGCACGCTGTTTGCTGCGAAATTCGAGGGACACAGCACCCAGGTGGCCAGGTCGAGTTCCTCTGACTTCCGTTGCAGCCGGGCAGGCGCGAATTCCGCTTCCATTTCGCCCCGGTCAAATGCCTCGGGAAATTCAACCGCCTCACGTCTTATCAAGCGTTCCACCGTGGCGCAGTGCGCGCTAGGCAACTGGTAGAGCCGTGGACGCCCCCACTCAGCGGCTTGGTGAAAGCTCTCAATGCACGAGTCCTCCCGCGCCAGCACCGCCCCTGTCTGGCCGGTTACCAGCTTTGCCCCCGCCTGGTCCACCCGCGCAAACGATTTATCCAGGGCCTTAATCTGGCCGCCTCCAAACCAAGCGGCTCCTTTCTGCCGCACGTCCGCCAGCGGCACACGCAACAAATGCTCGCGGCCGACGGGGGCCTGTGGCCGGCGCAACCACCGCTCGGGACACCGGAATCGCCTCGCCCTCGCCCACCCGCTACCGGTAAAACACCACCGCGTGACAAGGCGGTCCAGCCAGCCTGCCCGTTCCAACGCCGCCGCCATCATCGCCACATCCAACGGAATGACCGGCGCGATAAAAACTACGCCCATTTAGTAAAACCCCGAAAGGTTGAAGCTACAGAAGAGTCTGCCACATGCGCTACAACCGCAGAGGGCTCAAAGAGCGGGGAAAAACATACTGGGGGACTCCCTTTCCTGCGATGTGCTCGCGCCCAGCACCGCTGCGAATATCATCCAGGCAAAAGCCGACGCCGTGTGGTTATAAAGTACGTTGCCGCAGAAGAGGCTTAGTAACAAAAATTCCGTGGCAGCCAACACGCCACCCCAATCGCCTTCCGAGCCTATAGCAACCTTGCCCCTCCTTCCCGAGCGCCTCTCGCCGCGTCCTTTCACTGCGCCGGCGGCCCGGCGTGCCCGGTCTAACGCGATTAATGCCCCGGCGCAGACCAACACAAACCCCGCTAAACCCGCTGCGCCCGTTTCCATCACCATGCGGGGGAATTGGCCTTCATACTCTTTGAAATTCATCTCACCGGTGGCGTAAAAGGACCCGCCCATTTGTTCGGTCCCAAAGCCGCGTCCCAGCGGCGCTTGTCTGAGCGCGGAAATAACCTCACTTGCATGTCCGAAAATCCGCTCGCGCAAGGTGTCGGTTGCATGTTCCTGTCGCTCCTCGACGCCCTGCCACAAGCCTTCGACCGCAGGCCAGGCGCCGATGACCACGCCTGTTCCAGCAGCCAGCAAGAGCGCTGTGATCAGGCCCAGTAGCACCCTCCCACGCGGGCGCCCCAGGAAAATCCAACCCACCACCATTCCTGCTCCCGTCAGTACGGGGCCGCGCGAGATGGAGGCCAGCCCGCAGCCAAAACCGGCGGCAATGCCTGCCAGCCCGGCAATTTGCTCCCATCGCTTCCGCCCAATACTCAGTAGCGCCAGCCCTGTCCAAATCCCCACCGACCCCATCACACCCAGCCCTGTGATGTAGGCGAATGTCCCCGTCGCTCTGACGCCTGAGCCTTCGGCAACAATTTCCAGCGACTCCGCCGCGTAGCGATTTAATGGGTGGCCGGGAGGGAGTTTGTTTTGAACCATGCCCAAGCTGCAATTGAGGATTGCGAAAGCGACCAAGCTCCAAAGCACCCGGCGCAGTGCCGCTCTCGAAACGCGCGAAGCAGCCCACCACGCCAAAAGCGGCAGGACAATCGCCGAGCGCAACGTCAGGAGGGCGCCGACCGGATTTACCGTCACCAGCGAACTCAGCGCTGCCCCGGTGATGACCAAGCCGGCGCCCCAGCCAAGCCAGGAGCCAAACTGCCGGGTGGCTCTCGACGCTCCCCGCGATGCCGGCAAACAAACCAGAGCGGCGAACATGAGGTCTTTTGAAAAATAGACCGCATAACTCCCCAAGCCATGAGCGCCTCCCAACCCCCATTTGCGGACTGCGCCCTCCAGGACGGCGAGGGCCAATCCGCTCAGGAGCCAAAGCGATGCCCAGCCGGGCCAGGCAATAGCGCGCTTGGGACACCGGCTCGAGACAGGCCTGAATCCTGAAACGCGCGCGTCAGGAGCTGGGGTCCAGTTCGATTCCATGAAATCAGAAACAAAGGCGTGGGTTGGGTGGGTCCGGCATCGGGGCAATCTGGGGAAAAGCGCCAGAGGACTGGCGCAGTCCACGACGCTTCGCGCCGAGCGATGCCAGAGGGCCAAGGACAATTCGGAACACATCCAGATACTGCGCCGCAACCCGGGCCGGCTGATGCCTGGCCAGGTGCGCCGCTGCGGCTTCACGGTAATGGACCCATTCGGCGCGGTGCGCGAGCAGAAGGGCCAGCTTTGCTGCCAAATCGGCCGCATCGCCGCGCTGAAAGGTGGCGCCTGTGGTGCCGATGGCCTCGGGCAACCCACCCCCATTGGACCCCAGCACGACACACCCGCAGGCGGCGCCTTCGAGAGCAACAATTCCAAAGGGTTCTTCTGACAACGAAGGGACTACGAGAATTCGATGAGTTTGCAGGAGTTGGGCCACTTCTGCCGGCGGTTTGGCGCCCACGAAATCGACTGAAGCCAGCCCAAGATGCCGCGACTGCTGTTCGAGGGCCTTCCGTTCCGAACCGTCGCCTATAATTGTCAGGCGTGGCTGGGCTGAGGGCTTTAAAATGGCCAAAGCATCGAGCAGAACGCGGAGGCCTTTCTCGCAAACCAACCGCCCCACAAAGGCCAAATCGCCTGCTCGCTGCTCAGTTGCATCCTGAGGAGACCAAAAAATGCTCGCATCGTACGCATTGGGTATGACATGGCAGGAGAGACCGATTTTGCGCGCAATATAGCCGCTGGGGCAAATGTTGGCACTCGCGGTGCCCGCACAAAGAAGCTTTAGTTTGTCGCGCCAGCCGCGTTGCTCGTTGCCGGGTGTTGAATAAGGCCCATGGTGCACCGCAATCCAGGGCGTTCGGCAACATGTCATGGGCCATAGCCTCCGCAGACTAATATTCATTTGCACGACCAGATCGGCGGTGCGTGAGAGACGCAAGAGCTTCATTGGCGTAGGGCGCCTGTGCACTGGAAAAGGGAAGACCTCCGGGCCATGGTTCAGGCCCTTGATAGGAGTGCATACTGAAACCGATACCCCAGCGCGGTGCCATTCCGTTGCCAGGAGCATCGAGAGCGTTTCAATCCCACCGATGCTGGGAGAAAATGCAGTCTGAAGCAGTATCCTCACACAGGAATTTAAAGCGGTAGAGGACTACCGCAGCCCGACACACTAGCGTGCCGTCTTGTATTGGCGGTCGTGTGGTTGAGGTTTTGTATTAAATAATGAGGAAATTCGGCGGTGGCCCCGTCCGCCCCAGAAAATAATCTCGAACGGCTGCAAGCCTGGGTATGGGCAGGCAGTTCCGGTTGCGCCAGGATTTGGGCAGACAGAGCATCCGTCCTGAATTGAGGAGCATCAGCAAGGCGCGGATGATTGCCTGGCCACCCCCGCCGTACCTGGCGGCTAGCTGCAGTGAGTTCCTCGAAGACAGGTACTGCACTACGTCCGCCGCCACTTTTGTTTCAGGGTTCCTCACCGCTGCGCCTCGGAGCAGGCCAACCGCCCACCCAGCCCGTTTTGCCCGCAACGAGAGTTCCATCTCGTCCCCATACGCAAAATAGCTTTCGTCGAAGAGCCCGATCTGCATCAGGCATTCCCTGCGAAAGAGAGTCAAAGTCCCATGGGCGAAGTCCGCCTGGTGAATCGTTCCGTTCCTACCCGCCTGGCTTGGCATTAATCTCGGACCACGGATAGGGCTGAAGACGCCGATCTGGGCTACATCGTATTGCGGGCATAACACGCCGAGTTCGCCGTGCGCCTCCATGGCTGATAAGAGTTTTTCCAGGGCTCCCAGGGCGGGCCGCGCGTCGTCGGCCGAAACAAAGCAGAACGGTGTTCGATCGTTCTCCAGCCAGCGCTTCAAGCCCCGATTCAGGCCAGCGCCCCAGCCCAGGTTTGAGCCGAGCGGCATGATTTCAACAATCGGCCCAAGCAGTGTCTTTAACTTGGCTAAATGTCCCTCGTGCGAGCCATTGTCCAAAACCCCAACGGCCAATCCTGGGCACTGCAGGAAGAGCCGGACTGTCTCGGCGCAACTCTCTGGCCGATTCCAGTGCAAGATGAAAGCCTGCGCCTTCAAGGTGATGAAATTGGAGATTTGGCCGGGAAAAGCCGCATCGCGTACTCCTCCGCTTGGACTGCCAGCCGATGACCCTGGTACCAACTGAACGCGTTTCTTGAAACCTCCTGCGGCGGCGCCATTTTAGTCGAATCCGCGCTTAAAAAATGTTCCCCTTCGCGCAGACGGTCCGCGCTTTGGCCATTGTTGGTTCGATGGGTTGCCGGCAACAGCCCATGGGCGGCATAGGCTGCTAAGATGCCCGACTTGGCCAGGCACGCTACCGGGCAGGTAAAAAAACCGGCGCGCGCAGCCATCATCTGGCGGCTCACTTCCTCGGCAGGCAAAAACCCTTTGATTGAGATTCGAAGGGATGAGGGCGGAATCTGCACGGCGCCAGGCCCGATATCGATCAACTCGCTAATCGCCCATTGGCGGCACGCCCTTTGGAGACTCAGAAAATGGCGGCTATAGACCTCCTGACGCCACCCGGCGCTGCCGAAAATGACCATCGAGGGCCGGCGCTGGTCCCAAGCAGGCAGGTGGTTCGGCTCTCCAATATTCGAAAACACAGGCAGGATCGTGATGCATGGTTTACGGGGCGCGACCATTTTTTTGAGAGTCGCGGCGCTTTCACACAGGTTGGTGAAGCAGTGGGAAGCCAGTTTCAAAAGCCGTCTCGCAAGGCAACTTTGGATGGGGCGCAGCCAGAAAGCGCTCCGCCACGGCGGGCCTGAGGCATAAAGTTCGTGGAACATAATACACAGGCGTTGGTTTGGGTTTGCCAACCGCCAAGCTTTCAGCGCGCTCAGCAGCCAAATGGGACACCCTCGTCTTTGATAGCCATAACCCGAATAGTGAAGGAGAACAGAGACGGACGCATCTACCGGAAGCAATCTGCCCAAACTTGTGCCAGGCTCGGAAGCGGGTCTTCGAACACTGAACCCATCCCGGGGCAGCACTTGTGGGGCTTCGCTTTCCAAAGCCACGAATTGCGTATTGATCTGGTGAAACTGCCGGAGTTGTCGAGCCAGGAGGGTGGCATAATCGCCCGCACCGCAGATGGCAGGAGGCAAGCGGGGAGCTATTTGTATAAGTGTTGTTGCTTCCACCGAAGAACCTGTTTTCGACGCTGCGTTACCCACCGCAGGGCGGTACTCAGCGAAGACCACACTTGGCCCGGGCAAAGCAGCGAATGACGCAGCAAATGGGCAAGGGTTGCCGCCTGGTTTTGTGGTTTGGGCTGGTACACAAAAGAGAACATGAGCATAGCAAATATTTGCGCAGCGCGCTCTTGTTCATCCCACAGGAATGAGCGCCCGACTTCGTTCATGTGATGGAGAACGCCCGTCGTCGTTAAGGGCCGGACCGGAATCCCAAGCCAGTGAAGCAAACATCCAAATTCCTTATAGCTGTCGCCAAAGCGGCAGGCGTCGAAGAAGCGCAACCCGGAAGCGAAGATTTTTTTCGGGTAAACCGTGGCGCCATCCGCTATGGCCCAACAACCCGAGTTGCCGTTCGCGGTAATAGCAACCAGGGCGCCATTGGCGCATATCTGACCCGGTCCATGCCAAGGGCCGCCGCATTGCAAATTTGCCCGGTTATAGACCTCGCCCATGGACCAGACGGTTTCGAACTGGGCCGTTAGGGCTCGATGAACTTTTTCGAGGTAATCGGGAGGATGCTCGTGGTCGTCATCGGCGGTAAGAATGTGTGTTCCTCTGCAACAGAGGGCAGCATGGTTGCGATTGGCATAGAGGCCTTTGCGAGGCCCTCGCGTATATCGGCATCCAAAGGCGCTCGCAAGGGCCAGGGTCGCTGTTGCGCATTCAGCCTGGGAATCATCCGAGATGACTATCTCAATGGGCGCGAGGGACTGGCGATGGAAACTTTCCAAACAACGCCGCAAAGAGGTCGGGCGATTCCGCGTCACAAGCGCTATGGATAACAGCGGTTCTGGCATGTTCGGGTCGTCTGGATTTTCATGAACCTGTGAAATTGTTGAAGGTGGGTTGATTGCCTGGCGAACAGCAGATTGGCATAGCCATCGAGTTGCCAATGCGGGCCGAGGGGGTCCAACCGATCAGAGGTAAAAGCGAATGCCTGGTAATCCAGGGCCGTGAGGCGGCTATAAACCTCCCAAGCCCCTAATCGATTTGAACTGAGAAATGCGGTGTTGAACTCGATGATCAGCCATGGCCAGGCCGTTGTCAGTTCCTTTTCTAAACCGTCGATGATGGCGGGTTCGTGGCCCTCCGCATCGACCTTGATGCCGGTTGGTGTGCCGCGAATGCCGCAAGCCTCGAGCGCGTCGCTGAGACGATAAGCTGGCACTTGAATACAGGCGCGGCCAGGCTTGGCTGTGATGGTTGAAAGATTGTGTTCGCATTTCGGGTCCAGCCAGACCTGTCCGCTGGCGTTTGACAGGGCAGCCGTCAGGACAGCGGTGTGTCCCTCGACGCCGTTGAGCTTCACGTTTTGTTGAAGCCGCCGTGCTATTGGTGGGTTGGGCTCGATGGCGAGCACTTGGCCCGAGCCTTTCATTGCAGTTGCGGCCGTTATGGTCCAGGTGCCGAGATTCGCGCCGACATCAACGAAGGTATCGCCGGGCTGCAGAATCTTTCGCAGAAGCATCAGGCCAGACCATTCCTCCTGTTCGAGCCAAATCATTCGTTCGAATGGAACCGAGAGGTTCACCAAGAGTCGTCCACCACCAGGGAGTCGCGCCAGCCGTTGCGCAGGAGTGTTCAAGGTTTTCTCCCAAAGCCGGACGAGCCTCCATTTCCCGCGAAACGCCGGAGTGAGGCGGAGGAGGTTTCCAAATAAATCGAGCATGCGCTCAAATTGCGGTAATCAAATGGCCGGCCACTTTGCTGGTGATGAAGCCCCGGGCGACCATGTAAATGCTGCACATCAGACCCGGGATGCCGCTCAATAACCCAAACCACAGCACCTGCCGGACTTGGGCCAGGTCCAACACGGACACCAACAAAACTTGCACAGCCGAGGTAAGGACGGGGGTCAGCCAGGTTTGCCAAATCCAGGCCCTGGTGGCTGCCAGCAGATAGACCAGGCCCGTAAGGCCGCCCAACACGGAGTTGGCCACAACCAAAACCAGTTCCTTTCCAAGCGACGAGTACTTTCCGCCCAGAAGCCATAGAATTGCTTCGGAGCAGACAAGGCTTCCTAAAACCAGCGCTGCGCCAAATAAACAGTAGGCCGCAGCGGCGAAGCCGAAGAGTTGGCCCAACTCGCGAAGAGAGCGGCAGCGAGCGAGCTTTGGCGCGAGAAGAGAATTTGCCATAACGCTAAAGAATGAGAACAGGGCGGCCAACCGCGTCAGGGCGCCAACTTCTGCAATGCCGTCGCTGCTGCCCAACACTCCAATCAACCAGATTGTGATCTGCCCTTGAAAAGCAAAAAACAGAACGGGAAAGAATTGTTTTTTCACCAACCCCAGCATTTCCGCCCGATAACGCGGATTGACTGAAGTGCGGTGAGCTATCGAGCGGGCTGCGGTCGATTTCAACAGCACCGCTTGCAGGATAGATGCGGCCGCAGTGGCGGCCACAGCCAGCAGCGAATCGAGGTATATGAAACTCAGGACCCCAATCAGGGCCAGCCGCGCCAAGGCCCCAGCGAGTTCCACAGCCTGCACTTGGAAGTATCTTCTGCAAATCCTCAGCACCACGCCCCTGGTAGCAATGCTTGCCGCGCTCCAACTGCAGAGCCAAATTCCGGCCAGCAGTCCCAAAGTTTGCGCCTGCGAAACGCGCTCCCTGCGCAGCATCACCGCTCCGGCAATGAGAATGACAGGACTGGCCAACAGCAGCAGCCTGCGCCTGAGGCCAAAGGCCATCGTGAAAAGGACCCCCATCTCGCCCGGCTTTTCCCAAATCCGGCCGCCAATCGAGTAGAGACCCGAGGCGATACCCGAATCGCTAATCAAAGTGAGCGGGGTCAGCAGGCTGGCCGTGATGGCATAGGCGGCGAATTCGGATTTTGTGAGAAACCGCAGGATGAGCAGGCCGCTCGAGGCGGTGAGGAGTTGGACCAAGGCTTGAGTCGCCCCGAATTTCGCCAGGAACGTGAATTTGCCCTTTGAGACCAGGCCGCCCGGAGTTAGCAAGGCCCAAGAGCGCCGCGCAAGCTGCCGCCCGTGGTTAACTCCGGGAAATCCAGAGAACCGGTTGCTGGCAATGAATTGTTCCGGCCGAGCCAACGAGTTGAATCGGGGTTCACCCAGGGCGGTCTGCAAAGCTGGCCGCTTTGGGAGCTAACGAGCCGGTGTGGTTTGATGGCGCATTTGCTGCTGGCGCTTTCTTTTTGACCCATACCAGCGTTGGGAGGTGATAGGGGAAGGGTATGGAGAAGTCAAGCTATGTGTGGTGGCTTTTGTGTGAAGGGGAGGAGGAGGTTTAGGCGCTAGCTTAACCTCACGCGCACCGGTAGTCGCTGCGGATCTTGTGAGGACGGAGCGGTCGCCCGAAGAATCCCTTCTGAGCACGGAGGTGCGCCCGAGAATCCCTTCGGGATTTGCTGGTTGGCTGCGGTTTTTAGCTTGGTTTGGCTTTGGTTCAATCTGGCTTAATCTGGCTTAATGGCCTGCGAGGAGAGAAGTGCCCGACGGGGTGGTGTTGGAAACAGAATTGCAAATTTGAGATTTGAAATTTCAGGGGACCTCGATAGCAAATAGCGGATGGCAGATGGCCGGAGTTCAAGGGCGGGCTTTCAACGTCAGGCGAAGAAGGCGAGGTATTTTTCGCTGTTTGCCTCGCGCAGGAGCAGCAGCCCCAATTCGCGCGCGTGATAATCGCCCCACATCGAGCTTTCCCCATTGGGTATCTTCTGGCCCCGGGCGATGGTATCCCAGCCATTGGGCCGATGATAGACCGAATGCAGCACCAGGCCCTGGTGGCGCGGGCTGGTCGAGAGATACGGCTCGTCGAAGAGGGTGTTGGCGGCGGTGAGCGCGGCGGAGCGGTAGCGGGCGGCGTCGGGGGTTTTGCCGGAGGGGTCCAGGTAATGGGCCAGGCGGAACAGGCCCTGCGCGGCGATGGCGGCGGCGGAGGAATCGACGGGCTCCCACGCGTTGAACGGGTCGGCGGGTTTGGACAGGTCGAGCCGGTCGAGGTTGGGCGCCGCGGTGTCCCAGGGCGGGAGACCGTCGGCGAACGACCCTGCGATATAGAAATCGGCGGTCACGCGCCCGGCGCGGACCAGGGCGGCTTTGAGGCCGGCCACGGCGCGCGGTTTGCGCGCGGCGAGGAATTCCAGCAGTTCAGCGCAGCCCAGCAGCGCCCAGGCCAGGCCCCGGGTCCAGGTGCTGAACGGCGAAAAGCCCTGCTGCGCGCCGGGGCACCGATAGGAGCCGTCGATGGTGTTGAAGAGGGACTCGTGGGCGACGCGCCCGGGCACATCGTAGATGTCGCGGCCCTGGCCGTAGTAGATATTGTAGCGGGTGATGAGCAGCGCGTGGGAGGCGAGGCGGTCCAGGAGGGAGACGCGCTGGTCGTGTTCGGCCAGCAGGAAGTGGCCGAGGCAATGGGCCAGGGCCAGCGAGCGCAACGAGCGGATGGAATCGACGAACAAGGAATGCGGGCCGTTAAAGGAGTAGATAAAGCCTGCCCCATCGGCGGTGCGGGTCCAGCGGGCGGCCTGGACCGCGCCCGAGATTTTGAGGGCCAGTTCGTAGAAGTTGAGTTCGTGCTGGTTGAAGGGGATTTTGCCTTCGCGCATGAGCCGCCAGAGGTTGCCGTAGGTCGAGATGATGTTGAAGCCGTGGTCGTGCGCGCCGAAATGGGTCAGGTGCGGCGCCATTCGGCGCAGGGTTTGCGAGCGGCCCAGTTCCAGGAAACGGGCTTCGGCGGTCGCGTCGAACTGCAACAGGGGCGAGCCGGCCTGGAAGCCCTGCGTCCACTCGGTCCAGCCGCGCGAGGCGTATTTGCCGTTTCTGGTGAAGACCGGCGCGCCGCGGGCAGGGTTCCAGGCTTTGTCCAGGGCGAGGATTTTATCGGCGGAGAGCGCGAAGAGCCGGTGGAGTTTGGGCAGGAGGGAGCGGGGGGTTCGTTGGAGGTCGAGGTGGATGGGCATAGGATTAAAACCGAACGCAAAAAAGGGCCTTCAATCAGGGGGGGTATAGCGCATTCAGCAGCGCGCGCGCAAGGGACATTGAACATCGAACATCGAACATTGTGGACTACACAGAGGGACCCCTCTCCCCAACCTTCTCTCCTTACGAAGGGGGAGAGGGAGAAGGGGAGAATAAAAGTGCGAAGGGAAAGCGAGGGAAAGCGCTGATGCGCTGCAATCGTGAGTTGCCGAGCATTCCCCTCTCCCCGCTTGCGGGGAGAGGGTCAGTGCGAAGAAATCCAGCGCGCCCGGCGCGGTGCATTCCCCTCTCCCCGCTTGCGGGGAGAGGGTCAGGGAGAGGGGCCTGTTCGCTGGTGACGCTTAAGACTTTCATTGTCGGGTGCAGCGAGCGGGGCCTCCTCTCCCCGGCCCTCTCCTCCCCGGGGGGGGCGGACGGGCGCGTGTGGCATGGCGGCTGGGTGCGCACATTGTTATGGGTTGACACCTACTCCCGCTTGAACATCGAACATCGAACATTGAACCTTGAACGCCGAACGACGAGGGTTTTGGCAGGGGGAGGCGAGGAGCAACCACGCTTGGCGCGCAGAGCGTCCGCGTTGCCGAGAGGTTTGCCGAGCACCTCCTTGAAAAAGAACGCAACGGCGGCGGGAAAGACAAGGCATACAAGGCGCATGTTTCGGCTTGCAATAAACGAACCCGTGTCGCAGAATCACAGTTACGCTCCTTGAAGCAAATGTTGCATTTTAGAATCATCGGAGTGATTTGGCTTATCCTGTCGCTCGCGGGAGCGGCGGTTTTTGCGCCCCAACTTTGGTTGATGGCTGCAGACCACAAGTATGGTCTTGGAAGCGGCTTTAATGGTGCAGGCTTTTGGGTGTCTCAATTCCTTGCTGAGGGATTCCTGATCGCTGGCGCGGTGCTGGGCTTTGGGCTTATTCGGTTGAGGCGCTGGGCAGCCCTTTGCACACGAGTTGCGGCTGTTTTGCTGCTGCTCTATTGTCTTGCCTTCGTAACGATGGCCGGGTTCGCGATGGCCTTTGAGCTCGCTGGCCTCTTTGGCCTTCTCTTCGCGGGCTATAGCTTATTTGTTGTTTGGAGGTTCACACCCTGTGGCCGCACAGCGTAACCATCCCGCCGCAACGAACCCGGCGATGAGGTCTGAATGCCATGCTGAATCCAAGTTGCGCCGGTTCGTTGGCCGCAATCGCTAGGCAACCGTGAACCCACCCGCCATCCCTCCCATCCCAAGCCACGTTGAACGGCCGTCGGTTCGGTTTTCACTAAACCGATGGGACCTGATCCAGTGTCGTTTGTGGGTGGTTGCTCACAATCGTTTTCTCCTTGGCCTCACGCTTGTTTTCAGCCTCGGGATTCCACTACTCCACCTGCGCGATCCTGGGATATCGTCACGCTCAGCGGGGTTTAAGCTGTTTTATGTCATATTCTTCTGTGGCTTGCTGTTGGCTTTCATGGCTGTGTTGCAAGCCCTGATCCAGGTGTTGTGGATGTTTCTCAACAAAAACCGAGGAGTCCTCGGTGTTCATGAGCTGGAAATTCGCAATGAGGGCTTGGCTGAGAGAACCGATGTCAATGAGTCGATGCACCGATGGTCAGGTTTTCACAAGATCAGCCGCTCGCGCAGGTTTCTTTTCATTTTTGTGACAGACAGTATTGTGCATTATGTGCCCGTGCGCTGCTTCCCATCAAATGAAGACGCAAAAAGGTTCCAGGATGAAATTCAAAGACGATGGCGAGCAGCTTAACAACCCCACCGGGCGCAGGAATTTGCCGGAGCAGAGTCATAAGCCAGTCTGAAAACAAGTATCGTCCTAGGGAGGGAAAGTCAATGGCGGAAAGACAAAGTGCGAAGGGAAAGCGAGGGAAAGCGCTGATGCGCTGCAATCGTGAGTTGCCGAGCATTCCCCTCTCCCCGCTTGCGGGGAGAGGGTCAGGGAGAGGGGCCTGTTCGCTGGTGACGCTTAAGACTTTCATTGTCGGGTGCAGCGAGCGGGGCCTCCTCTCCCCGGCCCTCTCCTCCCCGGGAACGAGAGAGAGGGAGGGGAGCGCGCGCCTCCTGGCCCCCGGCGCTTCACCCTCTGCGGCGACTTTGCCTGGACTGACGCGGACCCGGTCCTCTGCGTTCACGGGGGCCTCTGCGTTCGCCGGGAACTCCCGGCGCCCGGGGCGCTCCCGCCAATTTGAAATCCACCTGGCGTTTGAATTTGTCCACCTTAGCCACTTGGACCTCCACCTTGTCGCCGAGCTTAAAAACACGACGCGTGCGCCGGCCAACCAGGTGGCTCCTGTTGGCGTCAAATTGATAAAAATCGTCGCTCAACCCCGAAAGAGGCACTAACCCGCTCATCCCCAGCCCGGGCACATCGACAAAAAAACCAAAATTGCGCGCATCCGTCACCAGGGCGGAGTAACGCGGAGGGTGGGGAGACTCGAGCTGGGCGCTCAAAAAGGCGAACAGCTTTACATCCCGGCTGTCCCGTTCGGCGTCATCGGAGTTGCGCTCGGTCTCGGAGATGTGATCGGCAACCTCGTGAAGGGCGCGCGAGCTCATATCGAGACCCGCGCGCGGGAGCGTCCCACTGCCGGGGGCTGCCGCCGGTCCATCTGCGCCCTCGAAGAGCGCCGTGGGGGCGCCTGCCGTTGTGGAGCCCGCAGCCTGTGGCCGCCGGTCGTGCAATGCCGCGCCCCCCGGCGCCGAGGCTGCCAGCAAACACCGATGGACAACCAGATCGGCATAGCGGCGGATGGGCGAAGTAAAATGAGTGTACTTTTTCTTGGCCAACCCATAATGGCCCAAAGGTTCCACCGCATAGCGGGCTCGCATCAAAGACCTGAGGAACCGCACCTTCAAGGCCTGGCCGATGGACAACGATTTCAGCTTCTCCAGCAGGCTCTGGACTTCACGGCGCTGTGTCAGGTCGCCGCACTGGAGATGGTGGCTCAAAACCTCTTCCCTGAACTCTTCCAAACGCCGGGGGTCCGGAGGTTCGTGTATGCGGTACATGGCCGGCTTGCCCGAAGACATCAACCGGCCCGCGACTGCTTCGTTGGCCAGGAGCATGTACTCTTCAATCAACTGGTGAGAAATGTCGTTTTCAACCTTGTCAATGCGCAGAATCCGGCCACGCTCATCGAGGCGGATTTTTGTTTCGGGGAAATCCAGGTCCAGCGAGCCTGCCTGCATGCGGGCGCGCCGAATCCTTTGGGCCAGCCGATTCGCATCGTGCAGCATCCGTTCGAGCGAAACCAGCGGCTGCCTCTCGAGAATGGCCAGAACGTCCCGATAGGTGTAACGGCACTTCGACCGTATGACAGCGCTGTAAAAGCGGGTTTTCAAGACCCGCCCCTCGGCCGTGAGCAGGAACTCGGCGCATTGAGTCAAGCGGTCCACGTTGGGTTTGAGCGAGCAAAGCTCATTGCTCAGGGCCTCCGGCAGCATCGGGATAACTCGGTCCACCAAGTACGTCGAGTTGCCCCGGCGCGAGGCCTCTTCGTCCAGAGCCGTCCCCGGTTTGACGTAGTGCGAGACGTCGGCAATGTGGACCCAGAGCTTCCAGTGGCCACCCTCGCCGGGCTCCAGGCAGATCGCATCGTCGAAATCCTTTGCGTCATCCGGGTCAATGGTCACAACCTGGTGCTCGCGGCAATCCGCCCGGCCTGCGAGGTCCCCCGCCGCCACGTCCTGGCCAAACTCACGCGCCTCCTGCAAGACACGCCTGGGGAAATGCAACGCAAGCTGATACTGCCGGATGACCGAGAGCATGTCCACACCCTCGGCGTCTGGCGGACCGAGCGCCTCGATGATTTCCCCTTCGGGATTGGTATGGCGCGATTTCCATTCGCGCAGCTCGACAACCACCTTGTCGCCTGGCCGCGCGGGGCGTCCCACATCCCGGGGTGGCGGCACGTAGATGTCCTGCGTGATGCGCGGGTCGTCCGGAATGACGTATAGAAATTGGCGGCCTTGTTGCAACGTCCCCACGATTTGGGTTCGGGCGGCCTCGAGGATGCGCACCACGCGCCCGGTCGCCTCAGGCGGGCCGGCGCGCCCCGGCAAGCGAGGCAAGGCGTCGCGGCGCGCGAGGACGCGGTCCCCGTGCATGGCGGTGCCGGTGGCGTCCTGTGGAATCCGCAGCGGGGACAGCTTGGGGTCGTCGGGCTGGAGAAAACCTACCCCCTGCCGATTCATCCGAATCCGGCCCGGCACCAGATCGGCTTCGAGCGGCAAGGCATAGCGTTCGCCCTTCTTGATGCGGGCTATCTGCCCCGCGCGTTCCAGGCGCGCGAGGGCCCGCTGCAGCTCCGCTCGCTTGCCGGCCACGATACCCAGCCGGCTGGCCAACTCCCCCGCCGTCAGGGGCGTGTAATCTGGCCGGCCAAGAAGTGTCAGAATTTGATTGTCCATGGGTTCGCGGGGCTGAGGGTCAACTCAAGGGCCACTTTAGCCGGGCCTGGGTTAATGTCAAAATGAAAGCACATCGGGAGGTATCCCCTCAGTGACGGCGGGCGCTGCCGCCTAAAGGCGGCGTTCCGCGCGTCCGGAACGCCGGCTTCAGCCGGCAGCCCCGTAGTCACGACTTCCAGTCGGCGGTACAGCCGTCCTTAAACTCGCAAGGCATCTTTGACCTCTGCGAATTTTTCGATGGCGAATGCCAAATCATCCTGGGTGTGCGCGGCGGAGAGTTGGGCGCGAATTCGGGCCTTGCCCTGGGGCACCACGGGATAGGAAAAGCCGATGACGTACACGCCTCTGTCGAGCATCGCATCGGCGAATTTCGCGGCTACCGCGGCATCGCCGAGCATGACCGGCACAATGGGATGGACGCCCGGAGGGATATTGAAGCCGAGTTTCGCCATGCCCTGCCGGAAAAACAGGGTGTTGTTCTCAAGCCGGTCGCGTAATTCCGTCGAGGCCGAGAGTAACTCAAGCACTTTAAGTGATGCGCCCGCGATGCTCGGCGCAAGCGTGTTGGAAAAGAGATAAGGGCGTGAGCGCTGGCGAAGCAGTTCAATGATCTCCTTTCGTCCGCTCGTGTAGCCCCCGCTGGCGCCACCCAGCGCCTTGCCCAGGGTGCCGGTCAGGATGTCCACTCGTCCCACGACGTTGTGATAATCGGGCGTCCCTCGTCCATGCGGTCCCATAAAGCCGACGGCATGAGAGTCATCGACCATGACCACGGCCTTATGCTTCTCGGCCAGGTCACAAATGACGGGAAGATTGGCAATGTAGCCGTCCATGGAAAAGACCCCGTCGGTGGCGATCATGCGGAAGCGCGCCCTGGCGGTTTCTTTCAATTTGGACTCCAGGTCGGCCATATTGCTGTTCGAGTAGCGGCGCCGCTGGGCTTTGCAAAGCCGGATGCCATCGATAATGCTGGCGTGGTTGAGTTCGTCGGAAATCACCGCATCTTCCGGCCCCAGCAGCGTCTCGAACAAGCCGCCGTTGGCATCGAAACAGGAGGAGTAGAGGATGGTACCTTCCGTACCGAGGAACTCGGTGAGCGTGGCTTCGAGTTGTTTATGGGCGCTTTGGGTGCCGCAGATGAACCGCACGCTGGCCAGGCCGTACCCCCAGCGGTCGAGGGCCTCCTTGGCCGCCGCTGCAACCAGGGGATTTTGCGCCAGCCCCAGGTAGTTATTGGCGCAGAGGTTTAGAACAGGCTTGCCGTCGGCCACCCGGATGGTCGTTCCCTGCGGCGTGACGATGATGCGCTCGGTTTTATAGGTGCCGGCGGCGCGAATCCCAGCCACTTGGGTCTTCAGATATTCGGCAAATTCTGTATGCATAGGTTCTCACCGCCAATTGAGGATCACTTTGCCCGACTTGCCGCTCATCATAACCTCGAACCCTTTCTCGAACTCGCTGAAGTGAAACCGGTGCGTGATGGCCGGCTTGATGTTCAAACCCGTCTCGAGCATCACCGTCATCTTATACCAGGTCTCGTACATCTCGCGCCCGTAAATGCCCTTAATGGTGAGCATGTTGAAAACGACCTTCGTCCAGTCAAAGGGGACCGTTTGAGAAGGGATGCCCAGCATCGCAATTTTCCCCCCGTGACACACATTGTCGATCATCTCGCGCAGGGCTGCCGGGTTGCCGGACATCTCGAGGCCCACGTCGAAGCCTTCTTTCATGCCCAACTGCGCCTGGATGTCTTTCAGGGTGCGCCCGCTGGTGATGTTCAAAGCCACCGTGGCGCCCATCTGGCGCGCCAGGTCCAGCCGGTAATCATTCACATCCGTTACCACCACAAAGCGCGCCCCGGAATGCCTCGCCACGGCGGCCGCCATGATGCCAATCGGCCCTGCCCCCGTGATGAGGACATCCTCGCCCAGCACAGGGAAGGACAAAGCCGTGTGCACCGCATTGCCAAATGGATCGAAGATGGCCGCCACGTCGCGGTCGATGCCGTTGCGATGGTGCCAGACGTTGGTCATCGGGACTGAGATAAATTCGGCGAACGCTCCGGGCCGGTTCACCCCGATGCCCAGCGTATCGCGGCACAGATGCCGCCGGCCTGCCAGGCAGTTGCGGCAGCGCCCGCAGACTACATGCCCCTCGGCGCTGACAATCTCGCCGGGGAAGAAGTCTTTTACATTCGAGCCGACCTCGGCCACTTCCCCCACAAATTCGTGACCGATGACCATCGGGGCGGGAATGGTTTTCTGCGCCCATTCATCCCATTTATAGATGTGCAGGTCCGTGCCGCATATGCCGGCCCGGTCCACATGAATCAACACGTCATTGATGCCGACCTCGGGTTGGGGCGCCTCTTCGAGCCACAACCCCGGCTTGCGCTCTTTCTTGACCAAGGCTTTCATAGTGATGATTTTTTCTAGTATAACGGAACCACTTCCTGTAAAGTAAACAGGCCTTGTTCCATTATGCAAGAACGTTTTCCTTTATATTGGATGCTTGGCCTTGCTCGGGTTCACCCCCGGCCCCCGGGGACCAAGGGCGGCCAGCAGACCATCTTGTTCAGAGACTCCTTGCGTCGTCTTCTGCAAAGGTCAGGCGGGACGGCCCGCGCGCTGTGAAAAGGCCTTCGAACACACCCAGGCGAGGGGCTCCTTCGCCGGCCGATGCGATCACGCGGCACCTGGGCAGCCGGGTCAAGCAACTGCGCGCCGCGCGCGGTTGGTCCCTGGAAGCCCTCGCCAACGCCAGCGGCGTCAGCCGGTCCATGCTCAGCCAAATCGAGCGTGAGCAGGCCAACCCCACCCTGGCAGTGACCCTGCGCATCGCGCGCTCCTTCGGTTTGACGCTGGGCGAATTGCTGGAGTTGCCCGGAGCGGCCTCGGCTGTGACGGTCATTCGCGCCGAGGACCACGCCTACCATTACCGCTCGGATAAAGATTGCCGCATCCGGACCCTTTCACCCCTCAACCTTGAAAAAGATGTCGAGTTTTACGAAGTGCGTCTTCAGCCCGGCGGGGCCCTGCGCAGCTCGCCTCACTTCGAGGGGACTCGCGAATTCCTCACTCTTCAGAAAGGCCGGCTGCGGGTGGAATCGGCCCGGGACACCGAACAACTCAACCAGGGCGATTCTGCCAGCTACCGGGCCGATGTCCCCCACGCGCTGGTCAATACCGGCAAGACCGAGGCAATCATTTTGTTGATCGTGATTTATCGCTAGAAGAGGGAGGCTTTCGAATAAAGCAGCGCCAGGGCCTGCAACATGACAAATCGGGCGCGCCATTGGCTCCGTGCCCGGCTTTTCTGGAAGGAGGGCCGATCTTTTTAGATCGCGTTTCTCCCTTTCGACCCAGCCCTTTTTTCTTTGAAACGGAACTCATGCCTCAGTGGCAGCGGCTTTTGGCAGCCAGGAGCGCCAGGGGAGGCGGCCAGAGGCGGTCCCTCGGCACCCCCTCAACGCATGGCGCTCTTTATTGTGCATCAGGATACATTTAGGAGATTTGCAGAAACCCTAATCCATGTTCCCTCGATGTCAAATGGCCCCGTTCGCATATTTTCTCAGGCCGCCTTCGCTTTGGGGCTCTGGAGCTTGAAAGGGGGCGCGAGGAGGCTCTTTCGCGCCAGAAGCGCCACGGCGGATTGCGGTCCGGCGCGGAGGGCCCCGAGTTCCCGGGCGGTGCGTTCGCCTACCGGGCGCCGCCGCCGACCCGGCGGGGATGGATCGGAATAGAAGGCCAGGATATCGGCGCGCAATTCCGGGGAGACATTTTTCTGGTTGTTTTTGATCAGTGCCTCCAGCAACCGCGCATAGGTCCGGTCGCTTAGGGCATATTCGCCTCGAGCGGCAGGCTGGCCAGTGTCGCAATCCAGGTTTGGGAAACGCAGGTCTCCCTCGCCGACACGCTGCAGCAACTTCTGATAGTCTTCCAGGGTCCGGTTGATGCTCTTGATGTACATATCTTCTGTCTGTGGCGAAGGCAGTTTGAAAGCGAGGGCATCCAGAAACCCGATCTTCGGCGCCCATCGCACGAAAAGCCCAAGCACGCGCGTGAAGAATCCCGGCCTGCGATACTCCTTTCCCCATTCGGTCTCGTATTGAGTGCGAGAGAGATTGTAGAGGAAACGCCCTTCGCTGAAATTTGTGGCGTCTCGCACGATTTCCGGGTGATACGCAGTCAGAGCGGCGCGGGTCATTTCTGGAATCACCCCGCTCACCGCGTGACGGAACGTCCCGATGGACAGGTCCATGTGGCCCAGGACATCCTCAAGTCGCAGCCCATAGGTTTTCAAGAAAGCCCGTTCCAGCGCCGGCTTGGAAACTTCGAACCCGATAAAGTCGTGGTACGAATCGGAGGTGTAGCGATGTTTGGCGACCTGCGTGATGTCGAACCCGAATTCCGTCTGGATGTGGGCTTTGGGGTTTTGCTCGTAGGTGACCCTCTCACCGTACTTGCGGCGCAGTTTGGGAAATGTCAGGGCGACGGCGTGGTTGATGGCGGGATGGCCCGTGTTATCCGACGAATAGTGCGCCAGGGCTCCGAGGGCAAAGGCATACTGATCGATGTCAGCGGATTCGCGGATCAAATTCGCGACGAAATCGCCCGTGCATACATAATGGGTGAGGTCGCTGAAGAACTTGTTGCCAAAAGGATAATACCCGATGTCCTGAATGAGCGAGCCGCCGTAGGCGTAAGCGTGGGCCTTGCGCAATTGATTCGCGCTGGCAGCCGGGTAGCGCTTCAGAAGAAGCGGCTGAATCTGGTCCTTCCAGAGAATATCAACGATTTCCTCATGGGTCAGGAGGGAGTAACCCGCGCACGGCTCACCCGCGGCGCAAAGGAACCCGACGATCACGATGCAACGGCTGAAGCGTGAAGCCACAACCCGCAAGGAGCGCGCCAGCGCCGCGCGCCGGGTCAGGCGCAGCCTGCAACAAAGAGCCGCCGTCCGGTCAGTCTGAAAGCCGGAGCCGCGCAGCGAGCAAGTTTCAAAACACCCTCTCACTGGTAAGCACTGTTCGCCGAACTTCATTCGCCGCATCATTGTGTGAGCCTTCCATAACGGGGCGCCAATTACCATCATGCCGCCGCGCTCCCGGGGCAACTCAGGTTGATGCCCCGCTAAGGCTCTGGCATGCGCCATAACTGAGCGGATACCCGCCCTTGGCCTTTGCGCTGGACGGGGGTGGCCTTCGTGCTACAGTTTCTCAGGTATGTCAACCGCAGCCCCGTCCGCACCCCAGAAGGTCAATCTGCGCCGTCCTGATATCATGGCGGCAGTGCAGGCGCAGGTGTTGTCCCATTATCGGAGCGAACTGGTCGAAAGGATTCGCGCCAATGGGCATATCCTTTCGGCGGGGGACTTAACCATCAAGCTCGCCAAGGAATTCGGTTTTTGCTACGGCGTCGAGCGCGCCATTGACCTGGCTTATGCCGCGCGAAGGGCCTACCCTGACCGGCGGATTTTTCTTTTGGGCGAAATCATTCATAACCCCGAGGTCAACGATCAAATCCGCCGGCTGGGGATCGTGACCATCGCGGGCAAACCGCGCGACGAAGAAATCAATCCACTGACACCGGAGGACATCGTCATTATCCCGGCATTTGGGACGGAGGTATCGACGCGCAAGAAACTTGAAGAAAAGGGCTGCCTGTTTGTGGATACGACGTGCGGGGACGTGATGAGCGTTTGGAAACGGGTGCGGCAGTATTCCAAAGACGCGGTCACCAGCATCATCCATGGAAAGGCCTGGCACGAAGAAACCATGGCGACCAGTTCCCAGGCGCGGGCCAGCGGCAATGGGCATTACCTGGTGGTGTTCACGCTGGCCGAGACCGATTACGTCTGCAACTACATCATCCACGGCGGAAACAAAGAGGAGTTTCTTCACAAATTCAAAGGGGCCTACTCCGAAGGGTTTGATCCGGACATTCATCTGGAGGCCATCGGGGTGGCCAATCAAACCACGATGTTGCGCGGGGAGACGGAGGAAGTGCAGCGCCGGCTCAAAGACGCCATGGCGCGAAAGTTTGGCGAGGCCGAGCTACCCCGGCATTTCCGATTTTTCGACACGATCTGCGGGGCCACCCAGGACCGCCAGGATGCCCTCGAGAAGCTTTTGCGCCAGCCGCCGGACCTCTTGCTGGTGATTGGCGGATATAATTCTTCCAATACGTCGCATCTTGCGGAAATGGGAGAAGCCAAACTGGCGACCTACTTCATTAAAAACGCCGCGAAGATGGTTTCCGACGGGTTGATTTACCATTACGACCAGCAGCGGCATGAAGAGATAGCGACTCGCAATTGGCTCCCGCCAGGCAAGGTGACGGTGGGCATCACGGCTGGCGCCTCGTGCCCAAACAATTTGATCGAAGACGCCATTCGGCGTCTCTTTGAATTGCGCGGCATCTCCGTCCAGCAGGCGCTGGCGGGCTGGTCCACCCCAATTTAGTGCCACGGACTCGCCAGGAACTGGAAGAGCTCGAAAAGCGAATCCTGGCGCCTTATGCGCAGTGGAGCGCCGCGACTCGAGGGCGGCAATACTTGGAAGCGCCACCCGATTGGCGCACCCAATACCAGCGCGATCGCGACCGGGTCATTCACTCGCGCGCCTTCCGCAGGCTGGAGTACAAGACGCAGGTCTTTCTCAACGGGACAGGGGACCACCTGCGCACACGGCTGACCCACACGATGGAAGTGGCGGCTATCTCGCGAAACATTGCCCGGGCCTTGAAACTCAACGAGGACCTGGCTGAGACCATCGCGCTGGCGCATGATCTTGGCCATTCGCCTTTCGGCCATAAAGGAGAAGCCGTCCTGGACCGGCTGATGAAAAAAGAGGGTGGGTTCGAGCATAACCGGCAGAGCCTGCGGATAGTCGAGGAACTCGAAGAAAGATACCCGCGCTTTGCGGGCTTGAATCTCACCTGGGAAGTGCGCGAAGGGCTGATCAAACACCATACGGCCTACGATTTGCCTGAGCCCCAGCGCGGGTTTGAAGGGAAATGCGCGTCGTTGGAGGCGCAGGTGGCCAATCTGGCGGATGAAATCGCCTATTACAGTCACGATTTGGATGACGGCCTTGATTCGGGGCTGCTGACTGAGAGGCAATTACAGCAGGAGGTGCGTCTCTGGCGCCAGGCCATGCGGACTGTCGAACGCCAGTATGGCCGGCTGCCGGACGAACGGCGGCGCTATTTCACCATCCGTTGCATCACGGATTTGCAGGTCAAAGATGTCGTCACCACCAGCGAGCAGCGCATCGAATCGACCGGTGTTGCGCATGCCGACCAAGTCCGCAAGCAATCCAAACTGCTGGTCCAGTACAGCCCCAAGCGGCGCGAGTTGAATATCGAGCTGCGCGACTTTCTCTACAAAAACCTCTACTTCAACCCTGCAGTCAACGAGCCCCATATTCGCGCCCGGCGGGTTCTGGAGGAGTTATTTGCTTATTACACCGGACATCACGAGCAGCTTGGGACACAAGCTCGCAAACGCGCAAAACGGGACGGCTGGCCGCGGGCTATTTGCGATTACATGGCCGGGATGACCGATCGCTATGCGCTCCAGGAACATCAGCGGCTGTTTCCCGTGGTCGGATAGAATCAATCATCCTCCGACTTCAGCGCGGGCTTCGGCCGCAAGCGCGGTGCTTAAATACCGTTCCCCGGTCGAGCACGCTACCGTCACGATCATCTTGCCCTTATTCGCCGGACGCCTCGCCACTTCCAGCGCAGCCCAAACGTTGGCGCCCGAAGAGATACCTGCAAGAATTCCTTCCTCTTTGGCCAGCCGGCGCGCCATCGCAAACGCATCATCGTTGGTGACCTGAATGCACTCGACAATCTGCGGATGGCCCTTGGAGTCTTTCAAATGCAGGTTCTTTGGAATAAACCCGCCACCAAGTCCTTGAATCTTATGCGGACCGGGCTTGAGTGGCTGACCGGCCAATGTCTGTGAAATCACAGGCGAATCTTTCGGTTCGACGGCGATGGCCTCAAACGATGGCTTCCGCCCTTTGATGACCTCCACGCAGCCCGTAATCGTTCCCCCCGTGCCCACGCCCGAAAGTAGAATATCCACCCTGCCATCTGTATCGGCCCAGATTTCCTCAGCGGTGGTCTTTTGGTGAATCGCCGGATTGGCCGGGTTGTCGAACTGCTGCGGAATCCAGGAGTTAGGTGTTTCTTTAGCCAACTGCTCCGCTTTTGTAATAGCGCCCTTCATGCCGTCGGCGCCCTGAGTGAGCACCAGCCTGGCGCCCAGCATCGCAAGAAGCGTGCGCCGCTCCAACGACATCGTATCGGGCATGGTCAGGATAAGCCTGTAACCTTTGGCGGCAGCCACAAACGCAAGGGCAATGCCGGTATTGCCGCTGGTGGCCTCAATAATCACCGAATCCCTTTTCAGGACCCCACGCTGTTCAGCATCCTGAATCATCGACATCCCAATGCGATCCTTGACGCTGCCGAGCGGGTTGAAAAACTCGCACTTCAAGAGCACCTCCGCTCCGATGCCGGCGGCAACTTTATTCAATCGGACAAGCGGGGTCCGACCCACGGTTTCTACGATGTCGTTATAGATATGTGCCATAAATTGACTCGGTTTGTTGCGCAGTGCCTCCGCTCGAACCTAATCGCCACGGCGGCTTCGCTATTCCAAAAGAAACTCAGCCGGCATAAGCCAAGACGAGATATTATATCGCGACACGATAGATGTCAAGGAGGGTGCGATAACAGCGATAACAGTGGACGGTCAGTGGACGGTGTTGGATGTTGGATGTTGCTTTTGCCTTGACAGTCACTGCCCGTTGGCGTTAAGGTTGCCTCACCCATGGTGAAAGATGCTCGAAAAGTCGCCCCGGCGCAGGCGCGGTCATATCGCTTTTCTCGTTCAGCGGGGCGAACGGCGCTCAACCTTTTGCGGGGCTTGTCCAGGGCAAGGATGGCAAGCTTTACGGCGCTACTGCCTATGGAGGAGCAGCCGACCATGGAACCGTGTTCGCGATGGATATGCTCCTGCCTTAGTCACGGCCGAATGCACGGCCGCTTGCGCCCATTTGGGCGCTGGCCGGAGCAGTCAAGCAGGTGAAACCATCGCAGCAATTGTCGAAATTGCATTGCCTTCCAGCCGGTTGTTAACGAAGATAAAAGTCCTGCGCTTCGGCCCAGCCGCCTTTCCCTCCGCGATCAAAGTCCGACCTGCCGCCCGTGCCTCTGGGTTCTCCTCCTTGATGCTGTCGTAAGGCTTGAACGCCTTCACCGCCTCCTCGTACTTGCGACCCGGCTTGAGCAGGAATCTGGCTGCGACAAGCTCGGGGTTGGTTTGGCTCCCTGGCAACGCCATCTGTTCGCTGACAGGAGGCATCGAGTCCCACGAGTTGAAAACGTGCGCAACCCGGTGTCGGGCGAGGCACTCGAAATACTCCGGTCTGAGCCAGTTCCGGTTCCTCATCTCCACGCCATAGGGCCAACCTTTTGGAAGCTGGCCCAAAAACTTATCCAGGTCGGCGAGGAACTCTCGGCCATGCTTATAGTCGGTCGGCCAGAAGCGCGAAAACTCGAACATGAGCAGTCCGATGCCTGAGCGGACGGTTTCGCAAGGCTTCAAAAACGCCTTCACGAAAAGGTCTGCGTTCAGGAAGTTTGCGTTGGGTTTCCCGGCTTGCTGCCCAAAACGGTCCAGGTTGGGGAACTTCTTTATCGTGATGGCGTCGGTGACCTTTAAGCCAAACACGAAGTCATCCGGCGTCTGGTTAACCATACCTTCGAGATACTGCTGGCTGGGGAAGGTGTAATAGGCGGCATCGACGCAGACCGTCTTGAAGACCTCGGCGTATTCGGACAGGCAATCTCGTTTGAACCTGGTTTCGGCAAATTTTCCCCGGTATTCGTATCGGGCGCGGTCGTAAAGCATCCCGCACCAGCCGGTGTACTTCCAGGAAGACGTGCCGATGTACACGCCTTGAGCCGCCAGTGAGGCAGCTTGGCCGGCCAGTTCTTGCTGGGTGAGGTTCACGTCGTTTTATTTAGGCCAGTTGAACGGCGATGGCAACGAGATCGAAATCCAAGTTCCAATGAGGTCTCTGGAGGCAATGCCTGGCGTTTTGTCCTCAGCACGTGAAAGGACGAATGTTGTTGGAACCATGTGGGGAACACTCCTTGCCACTTGCGGAGCGACGCTTGCACGGCGGACCATCCCCACGCGTGTGGGGAACACGGCGCCGCGCTCTCCGTCCCCGGCCCCGTCATCTGGACCATCCCCACGCGTGTGGGCCGCACCAGGGAGGCTCTGTGGTGGTAAGAAGTGGTGGGAAATGGCTGAGAATTCGCCCCCCCCCGCGTGGACTCGTTCGTGAGCGATTTGCTTTGTTCTAACGCAACCAGTGGGAGGCTGGCAGGGAAAGGAATTCTTCCAAGGGGATTCCCTGTCCGCCCACCTGCAGTTGGCGGTGGGGCTTAAATTGTCGGCTAAAGGCTTCCATGCCGGGGAACACCTCGCGCCGGCCCCCGCTTTTGACCTCAATGGACACGGTTGTCTTGCCCTGCTGCAAGACGAAATCCACTTCTTGGTTTCGTTCACGCCAGTAGGTCACTTGGATGTTGCTACCATAGCTGGAATTAATCAAATGCGCGCCGACGCAGGATTCAACCAGCCGCCCCCAGTGGTCGCCGTCCAGCCTGGCTTCTTTGAATGAGCGGTAATCTTGGACGCTCATCAACGCGGTGTTCCTTACCAGCAATTTGGGACTGGAACTGCGCTGGCGGACCTGGCCGTGAGCGTACTTGGAAAGTCCGGCGAGCATCCCTGCGCCTCGCAGCAGTTCGAGGTAATGCGCGAGGGTGGTCGTGTTCCCAGCGTCCATCAATTGGCCCAGCATCTTCTGATAGGAGAGAATCTGGCCGGAATAGGCGCAACCGAGTTGAAACAAGCGGCGCAACAGCGCCGGCTTGTCCACCCGCGTCAGGAGGAGGATGTCACGTGAAATGGTGGTTTCGATCAACGAGTCCAGGATGTAACGCCGCCATCGCTCTGGCTGCTCAATCAACTCGGCAGCGCCGGGATATGCCCCATAAAAAACATATTCCTCGAGTTTCCAGCCGAACGCCTCTTGCATCTCGTTGAACGACCAGTGCGGAGCAGCGATGATTTCGAACCGTCCCGCCAGACTTTCAGTCAGTCCGCTTTGAATGAGCAATGGCGATGAGCCAAGCAACACCACTTTGAGAGGAACACACGAATGGGTGTCCGCGTCCCAAAGCAACTTCACGGCCTGCGACCAATCCGCAACCTTTTGAATTTCGTCCAAAACCAGCAATGCGCCGGCTTTGCTCTCGCCGGCTTTGAGCCGCGCAATGTCCCATTGCTGCTCAAGCCAAGTACGGTCGCGCAAGCTCGGTTCATCGGCGGATGCATAGTGGCCTGGAAGTTTGGACGCGGCCATGACCTGCCGGACAAGCGTGGTCTTGCCGACCTGGCGCGGCCCTGCCAGCACCTGCATGAAGCGGCGCTTTTCTTTAAGCCGCTTTACCAATTCGCCGTGGAGGTCCTGGCGTATCACAATTTACTCAATACACTGAGTATTTTTACTCAACAAGATGACTGAAAACAAGAGCAATTTTGAAAAACTGCGATCTCTAAAGGGGCATCGGGAAGGAGGGAAGGTTTACTGCACTTTTACTGCACAGCTTCGTAAGTCATTGATTATCATTGGAGCGGGTGAAGGGAATCGAACCCTCATCTCAGGCTTGGGAAGCCCGCATTCTACCACTGAACCACACCCGCCTGGGTCGACGATTTACTTAGCAGATTGAATGCCGGGGTGCAAGAGACAAAAATTCCTCAAATTCTTCAAGGGCGGCCAGCCGACACGTTGATCAGAGGCTTCTTACGTCGTCTCCTACACTCAGGAATGGCGGCTTGTTGCTTCGGCTTTGTCATTGCTTCCGCGTCAATTCGCAATTTGAGACGCCTCAATTTGAGATTTGCAAAGCGCGCTGTGCGGGTTCAATATCCCTTTCACATATCTCGCATTATGAAAACGCCGTCCAGTACCCTCACCACCCGTCGCGATTTTCTAAAAACATCCGCCATCGTCGGCGGGGCATTGGCCGCGCCGGCCATGCTGCCGGGGCCGCTCTTTGGTCAAACCAAGGACACCCTCAGGATCGGGCTGATTGGGTGCGGCGGACGGGGCACCGGTGCGGCGAACCAGGCGCTGCATGCGGATGAGAATGTGGCCCTGGTCGCCATGGCCGATGCCTTTGAAGACCAGCTTCAGAAGAGCCTCAAAAGCCTTCAGGAGCAGTGCGGGGAAAAGGTGAAGGTAACCCCGGAAAAGAGTTTTGTGGGCCTGGACGCCTATCAAAAGCTCATCGACAGCGGCGTGGATGTGGTCTTGCTGGCCACACCGCCGGGGTTCCGTCCGACGCATTTGAAGGCCGCCATCGACGCGGGCAAGCACGTCTTTTGCGAAAAACCGATGGCCACCGATGCGGTGGGCGTGCGCTCGGTAATGGAGTCGGTCAAAGCTGCCCAAAAGAAGAAGCTTTCATTGGTGGCGGGCTTTTGCTGGCGGTACGATACTCCGCGCCGGGAGTTTTACAAACGCATTCACGAGGGCGCCATTGGGGATGTCCGCGCAATCTATGCCACGTACTATGCCGGGCGCGTCAGGCCGATGCCCCCCGCCAGCGAACGGCCTTCGGGCATGGGCGACCTGGAATGGCAGTTGCGCAACTGGTATAATTTCGTGTGGCTTTCGGGAGACGGCTACGTCGAGCAGGCCTGTCACAGCGTTGATAAAGTGGCGTGGGCGCTCAAGGACGAACCGCCTATCAAAGCGGTGGCTGTCGGCGGGCGCCAAACGCCCAACAACCAGGGGAATATCTTCGATCACATGTTTGTGGTTTATGAATTCCCCAATGATGTTCGCGGTTTTGTCGGTCAGCGCCAGATCGGCGATACCTACTCCGATAATTCGGACTACCTCATGGGGGCTGATGGAATTGGCCATTCGGGCTGGCAGGCCCCGACCATCAAGGGCAAAGAGAAGTGGCGTTATCATGACACCGGGCCCAAGGTCGATATGTATCAGATCGAGCACAACGAATTGTTCGCCAGCATTCGCAACGGCAAACCCATCAATGACGGCCACCGGATGGCACAAAGCACTCTGATGGGGTTGATGGGCCGGATGGCCGCTTACACCGGCCAGGAAGTGACCTGGGAAGAGGCCCTGAATTCGCAGGAAAAGATCGTTCCCGACAACCCGGATTGGAAAATGAACCTGGATATTGCCCCGATGGCGATGCCGGGCGTAACGAAGCTGGTTTGAATCAATCCGCAAAAGCAAAGGGCCTCTTATGAACCGGCGCGCTTTTCTAAATACCAGCGCCCAGGCGGTGGCCCTGGCTGCGGTTTCGCCAACCCTGCTCTCAGCGCAGCCGCAGGAAAACCAACCCGCTAAGCGCCCGATCCACAAGGCGATTATGTGGGGCACGCTCGGCGTGAAGGGCAGTGTCCTCGAGAAGATGCAGGCGGTGAAGACGGCCGGCTACGAAGGCGCTGAGATGAACAGCCACATGGACCAGGAAGAGGTGCTCCGAGCGCGAGACGCCACGGGCCTGGTCATTCCCAGCGTGTGCGGTGTTTATCATTGGTCCAAGCCCCTGTCGCATCCGGACCCCAAAGTGCGCGCCGAAGGGGTGGCAGCGCTCCAGCAGACCTTGCGGGATGCGAAGCGTTACGGCGCCACCTCTGTGTTGCTGGTGCCGGCGGTGGTGAATAAGCAAGTCAGCTACGGCGATGCCTATACCCGTTCCCAGGCTGAGATTCGCAAGGCGCTTCCGTTGGCGGAGGAATTGGGCGTCAAGATAGCGTGCGAAAACGTTTGGAACCAGTTTTTGCTCAGCCCCCTCGAGGCAGCCCGTTACGTTGATGAATTCAATAGTCCTGCGATAGGCTGGCATTTCGATGTGGGCAACGTCATCAATTACGGCTGGCCCGAGCAGTGGATTCGCATTCTGGGCAAGCGGATTCAGAAGCTCCATATTAAAGAGTTCAGCCGCAAGAGGCGGGACAACGAAGGCCTTTGGAAGGGTTTCGACGTTAAGCTGCTTGAGGGCGATGACGATTGGCCGGCGGTGATGAAGGCCCTGGACGATATCGGCTACCACGGCTGGGCCATGACCGAGCAACCGGGCGGGGACACTCCAGAGGGCCTGCGGGATTTGGTCCAACGGTTTGATCGAATCTTAAGTAGCTGAGGCCTTCCAGTTACTGGGAGGACGGTGGAATGGACTACAAAAGAGGGAGCCCTCTCCACGGCTCCTTCCCGCCCCCCGCGAAGAGTAGAGGGAGAGTTCCGGCTGAAAGGGCCCCCTGGGATTTACCCCATTTGATTGGGCGAGCGAATCGACCTAGCCTGTTTGCCAGGAATAACAAAGCGCCTTTGCTTCATGAGCGCGGCAATTCGAAAGAAGCTCCTAACGGCAGTGGTAACGCTGGCCCTCTGCGGTGCGTGGGCAAAAGATGTACCCGAGAGAAGAAATAGCGGGCAACCGCCGGATTTGGTTCAATCTGATGCCGCCACCCAAACCACCCGGTCTTCCACTGGCTCCGACAATCAGGCGAGCAATCCCTCTGACGCAACAAAAGGCGAATCCGATACAACCCTCAGCGCTCCTGCCAGCCACCCGCTGCCGGCCAGGATTTACTTGCCGCATGAACTGGCGGAAATCGTCCGATTGACCAAGGCCGGAATCGGCAACCAAGTCATCCTGGCTTATATTCAAAGAAAGCCCGAGTCATTTCCGATCACGGCAGAACAAATCGTCACCTTGCGCGACGTGGGCGTGTCGCAACCCGTTTTGACAGCTTTAATCCAGCATCGGCCCATTACTCCAGCCGCGCCATCAGGGCCACAATGGGCCAATAGAGGCCCGGCTTATTTCTCGGGCACGAACATACCTCCACCGGGGACTTATGTAGCGGGGCCGCCGCCCGGGGCGCCGATGATGAGCCCTGAGGATTTCTATAATGGCCTGGCGCCTTATGGCCAATGGTACGAGGTTCCAAGCTATGGCTGGTGCTGGCAGCCGTTCGTCGCAACGAATCCAGGCTGGCAGCCCTATTGTGATGATGGCCGATGGCGTTGGTCGGATTGCGGCTGGTACTGGCAATCGGGCTATCCCTGGGGCGGGGGTCCGTTTCATTATGGACGTTGGTGGCGCGACCCCGGGTATGGTTGGCTATGGCAGCCGGGCAGCACGTGGGCTCCGGCCTGGGTGTGCTGGCGGGATAATTCCCAATACTGCGGTTGGGCGCCCTTGCCCCCCGACTCGGGTTTCAACGAGCACAGTGGGTTTACTTTCCATGGCGCGCCAGTCGGGCCTGACAATGGATTCGGGCTGAGCGCATCGGACTTCACCTTCGTCGATTTTGATCATTTCCTCGATGGGAACGTGAGGGAACACCGCGTCGAACCGTCGCGCTCTGAAAATCTCGTGGCGGCGACCACGGTTGGAAATCATTTCCGAATAGATTCGAAGCATCGCCTGGTCGATAGAGGAATCGGCCTGCAACGCGTTCAACAACACACGCCCTACCCCATTCCCCAAGTGGCCGTGGTCGATCAGCCGGACACTTCCATGGCATTTGCGCAAAGTGGCTCATTTGAGGACCACGGCGCTCAAGTGGCTTCTGCGGGCGCAGGCCCCTGGCTGCCGGCAGGTTTCCAGGCGCCCAACTCTTTTGGGGCGGCGTTTGGGTCGGTGGGCAGCAGCCCATCTGAATTCTCGATGGGGGCATTTACACCCGTAGGTGAGCCGATTTCCTCCGGAACGTTTGAAGGCGCCCCATCCCAATCCTTCCCAAGGCGCGGCTCGCAAAGTGATGCCTCCATGTCGGGGCTTGGGTTCGGCATCTTGGGCGGGACTTTCTCAAGGCAACTGGGGCATGGTGTACTGGGTGGCCTGCCGCCTGCCCCTATTAACGGGCCCTGGGCGCCCGTGGGGGCGAGTTTTGCCCCTGCGGCGGGGATGCCGGCCTGGGGCGTACCTGGCGTTCCTTCGGTTCCAAATAACGGGAAGTACCCCTGGCTCCCGGTTGGGGCACAACCTGCCTCAGGAAATGGAGCGCCCTGGGGACCCGTTGGGGTCTCTGCTCCAGCCAATAATGGCGGCAACCCGTGGCTGCCGGTTGGGGCTTCCCCCGCTTCCGGAACTGCTCCCCCTTGGGGCGTTGCCGGAGTCAGGCCCGGTATGAACGGAGGTTTGAACCCTTATATGCCGGTAGAACAATCCCCGTTTAACTCTCGCGCGCCGTTTGGGTTCGCGCCAACAGTCCCCTTGAACCGATTTGCTGGTTCCTTCCAAAGCCCGGGCTTCGCATTTTTACCCGGCGCCCCGTTTCTTCCCGGAGGCCCTTTCCTGCCGAACTTGCCGAACTATGCGGCGGCGGGGATTTGGCCTTCTCTGCGTAGCTGGCCCCTGGCGCCGAGTTGGCCACTGGCCCGAAGCTGGCCGACCGTCGCTACGACATGGCCTCTGGCCCCGAGTTGGCCCACCGCCTCCATCTTCCCGCATCGGGGTTTCGGCGGCCGTGGAGGACGAATGGGCGGGGGCGGCGCTCATGCCGTGGGCGGTGGTGGAGGCGGACATGGCAGCGGCGGCGGGCGCCGGTGATCAAGGCATCACTTGCCCGGTGGCTTTTTAAAATATTGGAACAGCTCGTCTCCGGTGGAAAGAACCATTGTCGTGTCGTTGGTTGCGATTTTCTTGTACGTTTCCAGCGTCTGGAGAAAGGTGTAGAAGGCCAGCGCCTCGGGAGATTTGTTGTAAGCCTGGGCGTAGATTTCTGTTGCCTTGGCGTCGGCTTCGCCCTTGATCTGTTGCACCATCTTGTAAGCCACAGAGTTTAGTTCGGCCAGGTCTCTGTCGCGGTTGCCCAGGATTTTTGCCGCCTCACCGTCACCTTCCGAACGGTAGCGCGTGGCGATCTGTTCCCGTTCGCTGATCATTCGATCATTAATCTTGGTGCTGACGCTTGGGTCATAGTTGATTCGCATGATTCGCACATCCACCAATTGAATCCCCAGATCCTTCAGCTTCGCAGCGGCTTTATCGATGATTTGCTTCTCGACGAATGTTCGCCCGCGACGAATCGGCGGCAGTTGATTGGCGACAATTCCTGTCTGGTTGTTGGTCGCTGAGCCGGTATCGAAAGTGTCCAATTCCGCTTTCCGCGTTCTATCAGTGCGGACGATTTCGATGAGGTCGTTCTCGGCGACTGCGTTGCGAATCTCGCTCCCCACAATGTCGTCCATGCGCGAGAGCGCGCTGCGCGTGTCCCGGGTTCGCGTAAAGAAGGCCATGGGTTCGGAGATGCGCCAGCGACCAAAGCTGTTCACGGTAATGTAGAGCTTGTCGCGAGTGGGCATTTCCACGGCTTGGCCATCCCATTCCTGCATTCGAACGTCGAGCCGATTGACATCCTGGATGAACGGCAGCTTGAAATGCAGCCCGGCGTTGGTGATGGTTTGGCCTGTGGGCTTTCCGAATTGAGTGAGGATCGCGGTCTCATTTTCTGCGACGTTGAAGGCGCAGAGCTTGGCTGCGATGAGGGCCAGCAGCAATAGCAGCGGCCCCGAGAGGGATTTGAGCAGGCTTTTCATGGAGTGATCTTTCGTTGCGCGCGTTTTAGTTGGCGGCTGGGGCCTGGGCAGCCACCGCGGCGGTTGTTGGTTTGGGCAGCCCTTGCAGCGGCAGCAAAGGGACCAGGCGGTTCACATCCGAATCGATGATGAACTTTTGCCCCATTCGCGGCAGTATTTCACCCATCGTTTCCAGGTACAGCCGTTTCTGGGTCACCTCGGGCGCTTTGAGATATTGGGTGAGCTGGGCATTGAAGTAATCCGCATCGCCGGCAGCTTCGTTGATGCGTTTGGCGGCGTAACCCTGTGCCACAGAGATCAAGCGCGCCGCCTCCCCACGAGCCTTGGGAATTTCCTTGTTGTACTCCCCGGATGCCTGGTTGATGGCCTTTTGCTTTTCCTGCTGCGCGTTATTCACATCGTTGAAGGAGGCCTGTACCATTTTCGGTGGATCGATATTTTTGAGCTGAACCAGGTCAATGGAGATTCCCAAATCGTATTGCGTCACAAGCGGCTTGAGCCGTGTGAGCGCTTCGGTCTCGATTCCTTGCCTGCCAAAGGTAATGACTTCATCGATGGTGCGGTCGCCAATGACTTCGCGCATGACGGCCTCACTGGCCGCTCGGAGGGTATCCTCCGGGTCCTGGACTCCGAACAAATATTGTTTTGGGCCGGTAATCCTGTATTGGATGGCCCACTGCACCTCGGCCTCATTCAGGTCCCCCGTCACCATCGCACGGGTGTGTTCCGCGTCCGGGTCAGACTGTTTGGGATTGGTTGCCCCTTCGGTGCTGAACCCGAATTCCAGCTTCAGTTGACGCCGCACGGGCACCACCGTTGCTTTGTCCGCCCAGAACGGCAACCGAAGGTGCAGGCCCGGTCCTTGGGTGGATTGATACTCGCCGAAGCGTTGCACTACGGCCTCCGAATCCGCCGGGACCGTGTAAAAGCTGGTCGCGATGGCGGCCGTTGCCAGCAACCCCCAGAAAACGTATCCTGCTACCTTCCCCAGGCCGCCCAGAGAATTCAGTAATTCCTCCTTGTGGAGTTCGAAATCGGTTTGACTTTTCATGCCCGCCATTATGACAGGTCATGGGCCGTTCGGCTTCTACAATTTTTCAGCGCGGCGCATCAAACAGCGCCCGAGGCGGCGCGCCGCCGACTCATTATCATTGAACAACCCCCCTCCTTTTCTATAATTGGCGTCGATTCGCCCCCAAGCCGGGCGCCCCTCGGCCTTGGAACATTAAACCCGGCGATTGCCAAAGTAATTACTTTTATGACCGCTAAATCAACTGCCGCCAAACCTGCCAAAAAGAATACCTCCGCTGGCCGATGGATTTCCTACCGTCCGGAACTCCAGGTCCTGGACTGCACCATTCGTGATGGAGGGCTGATGAACAATCATCATTTCGATGATGCGGTGGTCAGAGCGGTTTATACGGCCTGCGCCGAGGCAGGGATCGATTACATGGAGATGGGCTACAAGGCCTCGCGCAAGGTCCTCGTTCCAGGAGAATACGGCTGCTGGAAATACTGCACCGAGGAGGACCTGCGCCGTATTGTAGGGGACAATCCCAGTTCCCTGAAGCTCTCGGTGATGGCCGACGCTGAGCGCACCGATTATCACCAGGACATCCTGCCCAAAAAGGAGAGCGTCCTGGACCTGATCCGCGTGGCCACTTATATCAACCAAATCCCCAGCGCCCTGGAGATAGTCAAAGACGCCCACGACAAGGGCTATGAGACGACGTTGAATCTGATGGCCGTCTCGACTGTGCCGGAGTATGAGCTCAACGAGGGCCTGGAATTACTGGCGCGGTCTGAAGCGAAGGCCATTTACGTGGTGGACAGTTTCGGCACGCTTTACAGCGAGCAGGTGGAGTTTCTCACCCGTAAATATTTGAGTTACTGCAAGGTGGCCGGAAAAGAAGTAGGCATGCACGCCCATAACAACCTGCAACTGGCTTTCGCCAACACTATCGAGGCCATCGTTCTCGGCGCCAATATGCTCGACGCGACGATCGCCGGTCTCGGGCGAGGGGCGGGCAATTGCCCGATGGAATTGCTAATTGGTTTCCTGCACAACCCCAAGTATAACCTGCTGCCCATCCTGAGTTGCGCTCAAAATGTTATCGAGCCGATGCGCGCAAAATTGATGTGGGGCTTCGACTTGCCTTACATGCTCACCGGCTTTCTCAACGAGCACCCCCGCGCCGCCATCAAGTTCAAAGAGGCTAAAACGCCCGGCGATATCGTCGATTTTTACAAGCTGATCTGGGATTGAACCTCGACAGGGACTTGTCCTGCCCCATGCGCGCATTGATCAAACACGTCCTGGCAGCGACTCAGCCGCAGGAGAATCTCACCGTGAAAGGATGGGTTCGGACGAGGCGTGACTCGAAAGGTTTTTCCTTCCTGGAACTCAATGATGGTTCATGCCTGGCGAACCTTCAAGTGGTCGTGGATGGCGGCACTCCCGGCGCGGAGCGTCTCCTGCACTTCACCACGGGCGCTTCGGCGGTCATTGAAGGCGCGCTCGTTTCCTCGCCGGCCGCTGGACAAAAATGGGAGCTGCGCGCCAATCGCATCGAGCTGGTCGGCACGGCGGACCCTGCCTATCCTCTGCAAAAAAAGGGACACACACCCGAATTCCTCCGGTCAATCGCCCACCTGCGCCCGCGCTCGAACCTGTTTGGCGCTGTGTTTCGCACCCGCAGCCGGCTCGCCTTCGCCGTTCACCAGTTTTTCCAGGAGCGCGATTTTATTTATGTCCATACCCCGGTCATCACGGCCAGTGATTGCGAGGGCGCCGGTGAGATGTTCCGCGTGACCACCCTCAAAGGGAACATTGATGAAAAGCCCGAAGCCGATTTCTTTGGCAAACGCGCTTACCTCACCGTGAGCGGCCAGCTTGAAGGAGAGACCTTTGCGTGCGCGCTTTCCAACATCTACACCTTCGGCCCAACATTTCGAGCCGAGAATTCAAATACCGCCCGGCACGCCGCCGAATTCTGGATGATCGAGCCGGAGATGGCTTTTTGCGATCTACAGGGAGACATGGGCCTTGGAGAGGAGTTCATTAAGGCCATGGCGCGCTACGCCCTCGAGCAGTGCGCCGAAGACCTGGCCCTCTTCGGAAAGTTCATCGACAAAGGCTTGAACGAGCGCCTGAAATTTGTGGTCGAGCGTCCGTTTGTTCGCGTGCCGTATGCCGAGGCCATCGAAATCCTCAAGAAATCAGGAAAACGATTCGAGTTCCCCGTCGAGCACGGCACGAATCTCCAATCCGACCACGAACGTTTTTTGACCGAGGAGCATTTCAAATCGCCCGTCACGGTTTTCAATTACCCGCGCGAGATCAAGCCCTTCTACATGCGCCTGAACGACGATGCCCGGACCGTGACTGCAATGGATGTTCTGGTGCCGGGCATTGGCGAGGTCATCGGCGGAGCCCAGCGCGAGGAGCGCCTCGATCAACTCCTCGAAAACATGAAATCGCACAAGCTCAATCCCCAGGATTATTGGTGGTATCTGGATTTGCGCAAGTTCGGTTCGGTCCCCCATGCCGGTTTCGGGCTCGGGTTTGAAAGGCTTTTGATGTTTTTGACGGGTGTCCCCAACATTCGCGATGTCATCCCTTTTGCGCGGACGCCGGGCAATGCCGACTTTTAGAGCAGAACAGGACGGCGCATTCCAGGACGAACAGAAATAGTATCGAATACACCTGAAAGGGAAAATCCAGGCGCGCATGAGCCAGGCAGCCGGCCAATGCCAGTCCAATCAGCAGCCCCAATAGGCCTGCGCCTGGGGCAAAGCAGCGTAATCCTATCGCAACGAGCGCTAGAACTATCAAAACGCTCCCCACCCAGCCGAACGTGATGCGCATCTCCAGCCAGTCGTTGTGCAATTGCCGAGGCCAAAACAACTCCGCTGGCCGCGCGTAGAGCTGAGAGACCGTTTCGAACGTCCCTGGACCGGTGCCGAACACCGGGTAGTCGCGGGTCATGGGCCGGGCTGCCTCCCAGAGCGCCTTCCGCGCCGCAAAGTCACCTCGGACCCGCTCGAGCCGTGGACCCAGGGCCTTCCATCCCAGCCCTAACCCAACCAGCGGCACGACCACCACAAAGAAACAGAGCCAGGCAGTTGTATCTTTCGCGAGCCCGCCCACACCGGGCGCCCTCCGGCGCGACCCTCGCCGGACATTGCAGGCCCCACAGCGACCTAGCTGAAAGCGCCCTCCGAGAAAATATCCCGCCACTGAAAGCGCGCTTACCCCGAGCATCCCCAGCGTGACAGCCGCCCCGGCCCGGCTGGACGAAACCAGAGGGGCGGCAGCCATCACGGCGGTACAGAGCAAAAGCGCCTGCCGGCCTGGGCTTTGCCGCCCTGTGTTCCGGCTAATTGTCCACCAAAATCCAACGCACATCGGCCAGAGCAGGTTGAAGTACTGCGCCGCATTTGCGCGATACGCGTATGCCCCGAACTGAGTTTCAGCAGTCTGATGAATTCGAGGTAAAACAAGAAAGAGCAGTTTAGGCGATTTTTCCATTCGCTGAACGATAGCCTCGATACTGAGCAATGCGCCGTTCAAGGCCAACAGCCACAATAATCGCCGCAGCCGCTCCGGCAAGAAGCCAGCAGGTGGCGAGTGGTTTAACGCTGCGCCGGTCTTTTGCCATTGGGCGCGTTCCTCGCTGTTGGATTTGCCTTGAAGCCAATCCCGGATGCTCCAGAAAGAGCAAGCCAGGCCCAGATATGTCCAGAATGCGAACCAGGTGCCGCCGCTATCGAGGCTGTGCGGGAGCCACATCCAGCAGTCATGGTATTCGAATGACAATGTATCATTGCGAAACGTCGCGCGTGCATTCAACGCGCTGGCCAGGCAGAAGCCCAGCAGCGCGAGGGTCAGCAGCCCGAGGCAAAACGTGAGGACGGTCCGGTGCTCGCTCTGGCGGCCTGTTTCCGCAGCAGTCCATCGCGGCGGTCGATAGGCTGTCCTTTGCCGGATACTCAGCTTTGTCAGCAGAAGCATCCCCAAGCAGTATCCCGCGAAGTTCATCGTCCAAATGGACCATGCTTGTGTCGTTCCGAAAGCCCAGGGACTGAACACGACCATCAGATAGATCAACCCTTCGGTTAGATAATCGCAAAGGCGGTAGAGTTCGATCTCTACGCCCCGAACAAGCCCGGACGTCGAGTGAGCTGGCCAATGGAAAGGGCGAAAAGGAGACAAAGCTCAGTAAACGGGAACTTACGGCGCTGCGTAATCTCTCCCGCCTCGGGGCACTGTGCCCGAAGTGGACGGGGTCACGTTGGTGGGCGTTACCGATAGCGGGATGTAAGGCGGCCCGATAGTAGGGCCCTTGAGCCGGACAGGGTTGCCCAGCGGCGCAGTCCTTTCTGCGGCGCTTAGCAGTGTTTCAGATGGGACGTCCGTTGTGGTCGCTTTGATTTTATCGAGCAGAGCAGCGACAGAGACCGGGTTGGGTCCCACAGATGCCAAAGCCCTTTCGATGGCTGGTCTTAACTGGGGCACACCGGCCGCCACAGCCTGGAGAATTTCTCTGCCAGAACCTGGCGCCGTTTCGGCCACAACCAGCGCAATCTTTCGATACTCTGCAGGCGCCGCTCGGCAGACTGCTGCAACTATTTTAACGGATTGCCGCGGAGCGGCGACGACAGCGGCACGGGCAATCGCTGCGGCTTGAGTGGATTCCCGCCTCGCGGCAGCCTCTGCGGCAATCGCCGCCATTTCCGGGGCTGCCTTGGCAATCGCCCCCACGACTGACGCCCCCACATAAGGGCTGATTGCCAAGGCCGCATCAACGACTGAAACAGTCGTGACACGCCGTTCCCGAGGTTTTGCTGCTTTTACTATTTCCGCCGCCCGGGCAGGCAATTCGGGGACGGCCACACTGGCCAGAGTTTCAGCGATAGGACTTCTGGTTTTCGTGTCGTCTGCGAACAGATTATGCGCCGCCACCAGCACCATGAGCACTGTCGGTATTACAATTGGTTTCATAGGAGTGAGCTGTTTCGATGCGTTTAAACTGTCTTCCAAAAATCGCGTGAGCGGCTCCGTCCGGGGTCGGATTTCAGGTCGAAACGGAGTTGGCTTCGCGAAGGGCGGGCGCGGCCAGCGGCGGCAATCCAGCCTTCGGCAAGCAGCTCGGACATGATCTCGAACAGCCGGGGGTCTCCCACGCAAGGGCAGGCCGGCCCCGGACAGAGTTGGTTTGGATGTCGCACACCCGTGCTGTGCGCGCAGACCGGAGCGCCCAGCTCGAGCACCCCGAATCTTCCGCTGCGCAGTTCCCGCCGGAAAAAGGACCTTGGCCTGAGGCGCTCCGGGTCGCCCCAGGACCGTTGTCCGTCGGCAAGCGTCAGCTTTACTGAGGTAAAGCCCAGGCGCCGGGCCGCGAAAACAAGGTCTTCGAACAGGCTCCGGAGCGAGGGGCTGCGTCCTCCCTCCCGTTTGAGCCAACTGGTCAGCGCCAACGCATATTGGACCTCCCGGCGAAGGGCGAGAGAATTGCCCAGTGTCCGTCCCACGGCGAACCACTCGCGGCTAAAGTTGAGCTTGCCGGCGCACAGGAGCAAGATAAGCGCTGCCAGCCCGGAGAGCACCGGAACCAGGTGGCCCCGCGACCAGAATGCCGCGAAACCCAGGAATAAAAAGAGCAAGGAGACCCCGTACATGGCCAATACCACCTGGCGTCGCGACATCCCGCTCTTGAGCAGACGATGGTGAAGGTGGCGCCGGTCCGGGCGGAAGACCGGCAGCCCTTGAAGTCCCCGGCGCAGAATAGCCAACGCCGCATCGACAATCGGCAGGGCCAGCACGAACAATGGCGCAATCAAGGCCGCCACCACCGAGCCTTTATGCGACCCGATAATCGAAAACAACCCAATCTGAAATCCAAGAAAGTACGCGCCGCCGTCGCCAAGATAAATCCTCGCGGGTGGGAAGTTGTACTGCAGGAATCCCAGGAGCGCGCCCGTCATTCCTGCTGTCAGCAGGACGTAAGTGCCGTTCTGGCTCCCCACATAAACAAGCAAGGCCATCAGCATCAGCGCAATGCCTCCAGCCAACCCATCGACGCCGTCAATCAGATTCATGACGTTCGTTATCCCTACAAGCCAGGCTGTCGTGACCAAGCAACTCCACCCTCCCAATTCGATTACCCTTCCTGTGAATGGGATTTTGAATAGTTCGATCTGCAGTCCGAAATAGCAGGCCAGCAGCGCGATGAAAATTTGAGCGAGCAGCTTCCGGCGCGCCCCCAGTGGCCGCAGATCGTCCCAAAACCCCAGCCCGAACATTGCCAAGCAACTCAACGCAGCCGCCGGACGGCTGGGGATGTGCCCGTAGCTTTCTGGAAAAACCAACGCGATGAACAACTCCAGAATAATAAAGGCCCCCACCAGCCCCAAACCACCCACACGCGGGATTTGGCCCTGATGGGTATGGTGCAGGTCTGAATCGCGAACGGGCTTCGAGCTTTGGCAATGTCTGATGATCAACGCCAAGAAAATCCAGACCAGCCCGAAGCCCAGAGCACCGCAGAGAATAACAGGGACCCAGTTCATCGGCGCACCCGCCTGGCCGGCCAGGAATTTGATTTCGATTGCATACAAAACTCCGACTCTGCGCCTGCGCAGGCCAGGCATCCTGCCAACGCATGGAAACTGTAATAGAGGGCGGAAAAATGTAAAGCGTCTTTGTGAAACATCCGCAGGGCTCATTCGACGGCTCCCGGTTGTTGCCTGCGGGCACAAGACATGCCATAATCCTTCAGACGTAACCGCCCGATTTGAATCGGGGACCTCATTTTATGCGCTCTGTCATGCGAACTACCTGGCCGGACCGGCGTTCCAGCGCCGTTGCTTTCACGTTGATCGAACTATTGGTGGTCATCGCCATTATTGCAATCCTGGCGGCCATGTTGCTTCCTGCCCTGAGCCGGGCCAAAGCCAAGGGGAAACAGGCAGCCTGCATCAGTAATCTGCGGCAGATTGGGATTGCCGGGGCCATGTATCTGATTGATTACAAGGCCTATCCCGGCGATTATTCGGCCACTCATAACTGCTACGTCTGGCCCACGCGGCTCCTCTCCCTGATGGGCAATAATCGCAAAGCCTTTTCCTGCCCCGCGGCCCCGTCAAACGCCGCTTGGGATACCAACTCGAACCGAACGCTCGGCGGGAATGAAGAGAACGGGGCGTATGATCCCTTCACGGTGACCCCCAGTTCGAGATTCTCGCTGGGCTATAACGATTGGGGCCTGTTTATCGGCCATAAACCGCAACTGGGCCTGGGAGGGGATGTCGATGGGGGGTATTATCTTGGCAAAGTCACCGATGCCATGGTTAAACGCCCAGCCGACATGATCATGCTGGCGGATGTCAAAGGCCAGCAGAACCCGGCTTTGATCAGCTTCGATGCCAATCTCGACCCCACGGATGGCACACCCGGTCACAGCCAATGGCCCTCCAACAGGCATGATTACCGGGCCGATATCCTTTGGGCCGACGCCCATGTCGATAGCGCCAAGCGGCCAGACATGGTGAGCCCTTCCAATCCCACCTGGCGCCGGCGGTGGAACAACGATAATTTGGCCCACGACGGCAATGAGGGTGACGCGGTACCCGGTTGGACTATCGATCCGGTGGCCGCCGCCCAATTGGATCAATAGTGAAGGCGAAGTTTGAGCCGCGCTATTCGAGAAGGCTGGAAAGCCCCTGGAAACAGCAGGTCCTGGCAGTGGCGATCTCCCTGGCCTCCATCGTGTTCATTCTGATCGGTGCGGTATGGCTTTTTGGCTTTGTCATTCCTTGGCTTGAGTCGGGCCAATCTGCCCATCTTGAAGCGTATCAGGCTGTGCTCCAGGAACGACTAAGCCGCGCAAATGAGTTTTGGCGAGGCGATTATCCCACGCTGAATCTGCTCCTGAACCTCTTGGCCAGCCTGGCTTTGATACTGATTGTCCTGTGGAGCTTTTACAGGCTGTTTATGTACTTTGCCCGGAACCTCGACAAGAACGGCCATTGGAACCATGTCATTGCCAAGCACCGGCCCGGTTCTCATCGGTGAGGGTAAGCAGGACGCGTGAAAATCACGCTAAAGGCGTGAAAATCACGCCTTTGCTGGCTTGACATTAATCCGTTTTCTGCGGTTTTCCTTGGAAATCCGAAGGTTTTGCCAAGTGGCATTGCTGTTGCTTAAAGGAAACCAGATAGGTTAGGCTGACTGGCCCCAGCTCAGGGCTGGCGGCTAAACCAAACACAACCAGCAGAAGCATATGAATAACTTAAGAAAAAAAATCCGAGCGTTCACGTTGATCGAGTTGCTCGTCGTGATCGCGATTATAGCCATTCTGGCGGCGATGTTGCTGCCGGCTTTGGCCCGCGCCAAAGCGCGCGCACAGCGCATCAGTTGCACCAATAACCTAAAACAAATAGGTTTGGCGACTAAAACCTGGGCCTTGGATAACGGAGACCGTTACCCACTGGCGGTGCCGGCGACCGAGGGTGGCCCCCCCAACCAAACCGCTTTCGCCAGCGGCCAAAACCCGCAGGCGACTTATATGTACCAGGTGTTCGGTGTGATGTCGAACGAACTGAGCACACCCAAAATCGTGTCCTGCCCATCGGACGATGGCCACACCGTGGGCACAAACTGGCTGTTCTTCGCGAATGATCAATCCGGCGGCCCGGGCGCTACAAGCGACCCCCAACCGGCCAAGTTTAACAACTGGAAAGTGTCTTATTTTCTGGACCCGGACGGGAATGACAATTATCCCCAGATGATGCTGGCAGGCGATCGAAATATTTACGGCAACGGCACTGGTGGCGGCCAACAGACCATCCCGAGCCCCTTCCCGTATAATGGGTTTGGCCATGCCGACAACACCAGTGACGGCATGGGCAGTAACTTTGTGGGAACCGCCCAGGCGCCGTGCTGGACTGATAAGGTGCACCAGGGCAACGGCAACGTTCTGATATGCGACGGCAGCGTGCAGCAGTTGAGCAGTTCCAAGTTTCGCGACCAATGCCGCACCAGCGGTGATACATCGCAAAGAACGGGCATCGCAACGGCAGGCGGCAACATCCTGATGTTCCCGTAACCAAAAACCATAGTCCCTCCCAAAGAAGGCGCTCGAAAGGGCGCCTTTTTTTGTTCATTTAACGAGAAGGCTTGGCTAATCGCTCCTGCAAATCCATCGTCGGTTGGAGAAGATTTGAGCGGCCACGGGCTTCTACAATCCTGTGGGATGATCCACGAAGACCCAAGGCACGTTGAAACGGCGCGAGAGATGCTCGGCCAATGCTTTGACTCCGAACGTTTCGGTAGCGTAGTGGCCGCCGTACAGCACGTTCAGGTTCAACTCCTCGGCCAGCGCATAGGTCCAGTGCTCTCCCTCACCTGTAATAAACGTATCGACCCCTTCGAGAGCGGCTTCTCTTAGGTGATCGCCCGCTCCGCCGGTCACCACTCCAATGCAACGACAAATCTCCGGGCCCGCCGGAATGCTGCGCGGTGTGGCGCCGAGCGCGATGGTCAGCCTGCGTATCAATTCGGTGCGCCGCATCCGTGTGGCAGACTTAAATCCAATAAAATGCCCCTTGGTAAAAAAGAAGGGGCTTCTTCTGCGCAGGCCCAGCCGGGCGCAAAGCTGGGCGTTGTTGCCAAGGCGCGGGTGCGAATCAAGCGGCAGGTGGGAACTATACACCGCAAGCTGATTGTCCAAAAGCAGGCGCAACAATTGGTAATTCTTGCCGGCCCATGGATGCAAAGGGGTCCAGAACAGCCCATGATGCACAAGCAACAGGTCCGCTTTGGCTTCAATCGCCAGACGCACAGTGGCCAGGCTCGCATCGACGGCTGCGGCTATCCGCGTAACAATACCCGCATTTTCCATCTGCAAACCGTTAAATGCGCCCTGATAATCTTCCCTCCCGGCGGTGTCCAGCAACCGGTCGCAATAGCGGGTGATCTCAGAAAGAGATGCCTTCGACATTCCACAATGCAACCATAAGTCAATCGGTGTGCAAAGGCCCAAAACCTCGCCTGCCGCCTTTTTGGAGCCGCGGAACGTATATACTGGAAAAATGGGTCAGTTTCCGGCAACGTCTCAAAGAGAATGCGCTGGAACGCGTTGCTACTTATTCGGCGCTGAAAGAAACTTGGACGAGCAGACGAAAATTTGCGGATTGTTGAAGCGCCGGCAATGCCTGGCGCCGACTTGGCGTGGTTGCCTGGCTCTGGCGCTGCTCTGTGTTGGTCTGGCCATTGCCGCCGTGCTGGAGATTCATCCTTTCCTTGCCGTGAACGACCCGCTGCCAGGAGGGTTGCTCATGGTCGAGGGATGGGCGCCGGACTATGCGCTTGAAAAGGTCGTAGCCGAGGTCAAAGGTGGCCATTACGAGAAAGTCTATGTTGTAGGAGGTCCGCTGCAAATGGGCGGACCGCTTTCCGAATACAAAACCTATGCCGAATTGGGGGCGGCTACCCTGGTCAAGCTCGGCCTGAACAGCAACCAGGTTCAGGCGGTCCCCGCGCCCGAAGTGCGGCAGGACCGCACTTATGCCGCTGCGGTGAGCCTGAGGGATTGGCTGCGCGCGCATGGCATTTCTGCGTCAAAGATTTATCTGATCAGCGAAGGGCCGCATGCGCGCCGATCGAGGTTGCTGGTTGAACGGGCGTTTGGCAATGGGGTCAAGGTCGGGGTTAGGTCAATTCCTTCCCGCGATTATGATGCGAGGCATTGGTGGCGCTACAGCGCCGGGGTCCGCTCGGTGGTGGATGAGGCGGTGGCCTATGTCTATGCGCGGGTGTTCTTCAGGGCGCATTGAAACGCACGAGCCTCGGCTGCCGGCCTATTCCTCAAAACAAGCCCGCGAAGCGCTGCACCGTTCCTCACCGACGGGCCGGTCGTCGGGGCCGGTCTCGGTGAGCGTGCAATTGCACCAGCAATGCGAGGAACGGCCTGTTTGCTGAACGCCCTCGGCCTGGTCTTGGGCGGCCAGGGCCGGGATGAACATGGATTTTGTGCGGAGATGTTTGCAGAGGCTGCTCGCATTCATAATCAGGCATTGAGTTGCGCAAGCGTTCGGCGGATGAGCGCGCGGGCAATCGGGATTTTATAGCCCGTCTCGGTATGGGTCTGGGCATTTTCCAGGAGAACATCGGCGACTTTGTTCGCCAAAGAGTCATCGAGTGTTTTGCCTTCGAGCAGGTCATTGGCGGCTTTGACCTGGTAAGGGACATTGGCCACCGCCCCCAGCACCACGCGGGCCTGGGTGAATGTTCCCCCATCGACCTTCGCGGCGGCGGCGCAACTGACCAGCGCCCAATCAAAGGCGGATTTCTCGCTGATCTGCAGATAAGCGCTGCGCCGCTGTTGGACCGGTATCTCGACCCGCAGCACCAGGTCAGCGGGTTCGAGTGAATTGTGCGCGGTGGGATTGTCCCATGCCTTGGCGTAAAACTCTGCGATGCTCATCCGCGCTGGCTTGCCGGCGCGCTGGATGATGACGGTGGCATTCAAGGCATCCAGGACAATGGCCAGGTTCGACACGACCGGGCTGATGCAAGTGTTTCCAGTGAACAGGCTGTGATACTTGTTCTCCCCGTGCCGGGCGTAGCAGGTGTCTCCGCCTTTTTTGAGACAAACGATGTCCCGATGCCGATAGTACCAGCAGCGCGAGTGCTGGGCGAGGTTGCCGCCCACCGTGGCCACATTGCGAATCTGTTGCGAGCCGACCTCGGCGGCAGCCTGCTGAATGCCTGGGAAAACCCTCTTCAGCTCCGCGTTGCTTTCCAGTTCGGCGATAGTCACGTTGCTGCCGATGGACCAAACCTGACCGCCGGACTCGAGCTTGTCCAGCCCAGGCAGGGACTTGATATTAACCAGGATTTTAGGTTCGGCGATGTACTCCTTCATCTCGCCGAGCAGGTCGATTCCACCAGCCAGATAACGGCCCTGGGGCGTCACGAGTTCCTGTGCGTTTTGGGGTGATGTTGCGGTTGCGTATTGGAAAGGTCTCATATCACATCTCAGGCTGGCCCGCTGGTTGGAGGGGTGGCGGATTTGTTCCCCAGCGCCGCCAGGACGCGCGCGGGGGTCATTGGCAGGCTGCCGACGCGCACCCCCAGCGCGTTGGCCACAGCGTTGGCCAGCGCCGAGGCGGTCGGAATGGTGACCGGCTCTCCGATTCCAATCACGCCGCGTTCGGGCATGTCGAGCATGATGACTTCTATCTCCGGGACATCGCCCAGCGCCGTCAGTTTATACGTCTCAAAATTAGGATTCAGCACCACGCCCGACTGACGGTCCATGATTCGTTCCTCGTATAGGGCATAACCGATGCCCATGATGATGCCGCCATTGACCTGGCTCTCGGCGGTCAGTTTGTTCATGATCAACCCGCCGTCCTGCACGCAGGTAATCTTTTTCACCTTCACAAACCCGGTTTCGGTGTCCACCTCGACTTCAGCGAACTGCACCCCACCGGCCCCGCTCGATGACAAGCCTTCCTGCCAGCGCCCGGAGACAACCAGCGGATTGACGCCGAGTTTCTTGCAGGCAGCCCTCCAGTTTACCCCACGGCCGTCCGCGACACCGGATTGGGTTTGCAATTCCTGCAGCGCTTTGGTGCAGACATCGTAAATCGCAGGCGATACCGACGCGCAGGTTGTGCTCCCGCCGCTGCCGCCGGACGGAGGGAAATTGGTATCCCCAATGCGCACGGTAATCTGGTCAGGCTGCAGGCCGAGCAAGTCGGCAGCGATGACAGCGATAACCGTGCGGGTGCCGGTCCCGAGGTCCTGGGTGCCGCAGCGGATTTCAATGCTGCCATCCGGGCTTATCTGCGCCTCGGCCTGGGTGCCTCGACCGCCTCCGCCCCAAGTAGCCCCCGCGCACCCCACGCCACTCTTCACCGGTCCCGGCGAGCTGCCCGGCTTTTTATATTTTTCCTTCCAACCGAACCGCTCGGCGCCAAGCCGATACTCCTTGCGGCGGACTTCCGATGGGTCATTTTTCAGGCGCAGCTCGACCGGGTCGATATTCATCTTGGCAGCCAGCTCGTCCATGATGGATTCCATCCCGAACGAAGCGGTCGGATGACCCGGAGCGCGAAACGCGCGCGCCGACCCGGCATCGATATTGACCGCCGACTGTTTCACGCGCGTGTTGGGCACATGATAAATATACGGTGCGGGGAACCCGGCCCCCCCGCCGCCGCCTTCGGTTGAACCGGCACTGCCGACGCCGGCCGTCCCATAAGACTCCAGCTCGAAGGCGTGGAGCGTTCCATCCTCTTTGGCGCCGAGTTTAATCTTTTGAAAACTTGATGGCCGATTTCCTACTGCCAGCGCTTCGTCAAAGCGCGGCAGCATCAATTTGACCGGGGCTTTGGCCTCTTTAGAAAGCCGGGCTGCCACCGCCCCTTCGATGCCCGGACCGAACTTGGAACCGAACCCGCCACCCATGTACTCGGAAATAACGCGAACCTGGCTCTGAGGCACTTGCAGATTGCCCGCCAGCCCGTCGCGCACGCTGCTGATTCCCTGTGTCGAGGCCCACGCTGTAATGGCCTCGTCGGTCCAGGAAACGGTGTTGCCGTGCGTCTCGAGGGGGTGATGCAGTTGGACTGGCGTGGTGAAAAAGCCCTCGACAACCGTGGCGCATTCACCAAAGGCCTTGTCCACCTCGCCCCGTTCGTTGAGGCCGGGTTTGGACAAGTTGGGCGTATCATCCCATACGCGCGGAGAGCCCTCCTCTCTGGCATCTTCTTCACGAACGACAAACGGGAGCGGTTTTGCTTCGACCTCGATCAGCCGCAGGGCATCCAGGCAGGCTTGCTTGGTGGTGCCTGCCACCCCCGCCAGTTCTTCACCGTAATAGCGCACCGTCCGCTCACCTTCCCGCACCAAAACTGCTGCCTTGATTCCAGGCACCTGGCGCGCCTTGTCCAAATTGATGTTCGTGATTTTGGCTTTCGCCCATTTCGACCGCAGGATCATCCCGTAAAGCCAGCCCTCGGGCTGGACATCCGATGAATACTTGGCGGCGCCGGAAACTTTCGCGGGGCCGTCCAGGCGTTTAGTGCGCGAGCCGATGACGGTTCGTTGTTCAGGCCAGCTTGGCATAAGGTATCACCTCGACGTTATGGGTTATGGGAACGCCAGCCGCTTTCAAGGCCGCTTGCATCACCCGCGGGTAGGTCCCGCACCGGCACAGATTCCCCGCACAGGCATGCTTGACCTCCTCGACGCTGGGATGCGGATTTTTCCTCACCAGGCCCGTGACGCTCATCACGAAGCCAGGGGTGCAATATCCGCACATCAGGCCGTCCTGGTCCACGAAGGCCTGCTGCACGGGCGTGAGTTTGCCATCCTGTGCCAGGCCCTCGACGGTTGTGATCTGGTGTCCCTGGGCTTCGATGGCGAGCTTCGAGCAGGAATACACCGGCGTGCCATCAAACAGAACCGTACAAGCCCCGCACGTGGCGCGGTCGCAGACCTCTTTTGAGCCGGTCAGGTTGGAATGGTTGCGCAATGCCTCGAGCAGGGTGACTCGAGGCTCGACCTGCAGCTTGAGGCTCTTGCCGTTGATCTGGAGGGTAATGGGAACCGCCTCCGGCCCGTAGGCCCTTTCCGCATTTGCGTTGGCCAGCCCTTGGGCAACCGTTTCCACCTGAGCCGTTGCGGCCACAGCGGCGGTGGTGCCGAAGGTTTTGAGAAATGAACGGCGCGAAACAGCCAGGCCGTCCTTGGAACAAGGATCGCTCATAAATTGCTTGAACTGCTTGACCAAACCATTACACGGGTTCGTAACCCTGGCAAGCGATTGCTGAACCTCGCTGCCTTGTTAAGCCGTTTTTTTCGCAGCGCGGGCAAACCGCAACCAAAGGATCAGCCGCGAGAGAACGCAAAGAACGCAAAGATTACTCAGGATTCCTCCCCACGAAATCGTCGCGAAAATCAAAGACTTTTCAAGATAATGATCCAGACCGGAGTAGCCGGAACCAAAGGGGACTGATGGATTAGTGGAGTGATGCAGTGATGGAAGACACCCCAGCGGGGAGATCTCATTAACACCGGGGCTTTAGCCCGGTGGCGGGCCGCCCGGCGAGGATTCGAGCCGTTTCAAAGGCTTTTCGGCCGGGCAGCAAACTGCTGAAATTGAAATAGTTCAAACGCGTACAACGAGTCCGTTTACCTCAACCTACCGTAGCCTCATAGCCTATCACAAACTACCGTTGCCTACTGCAACCTTCCATAACCTACCGCAGCCTTCCAGCGGTGTAACCAGAATGTCGTCCTTTATAAGCTAAATATAAGTATAACGATTTACATACTAGAGTTTAGCGTTTAAGTTCGAAGACACAAATTTAGAAATCGCCTCCTGGGAAACTTTATGAATAAAAATCCAAATTCGATTGCCTGTGTCTTTAACGGGGTCCGCGACGACGGCAGCGAAGATTCAGACGAAAACGACGATAAAGATGTGGACGGGGGAGCCGTAGAACTCGCAGCGCGGGCGGGACAATTACACGTTGATCCGAACGCTTTTCACAATTTCGGCACCGGTGGAACGCCAATTGTGCTGGCCGATGCCACCAAAGCTGCCTCGCAAGCGGACTCCTGGGGCGTTGGACTCAATTGGTACCTGAACACGGACATCAAGCTGATGATAGACTACGACCAAACCCATTTTGACGGTGGCGCGCCGCACGGAAACAGGCCGGCGGAACATGCGCTCTTGAGCCGCATCCAGGTTTCGTGGTAGCAGGAGACGAGACGAATCAAAGCTCAAACCCATTCGGAAGGAATGAAAACTATTCTTTGGCCGATTCTCATCATGCTAACGGCGCTGACGCCGGTTGGCCCCGCCCATGGCGGAAGTCTCACGATTCTGAACGTCTCCTACGATCCGACCCGGGAATTCTACGACGACTTCAACGGCGCCTTTGCCCGTTACTGGAAGGCGAAGACGGGACAAACGGTGGAAATCAGGCAATCGCACGGCGGTTCGGCAAAGCAGGCGCGCGCGGTGATTGATGGCCTGGATGGCGATGTGGTGACGCTGGCGCTGGCCTACGACATCGATGCAATCGCCCAGCAAGCGCACTTGCTTCCAACCGGCTGGCAAAAACGGCTGCCTGACAATAGCGCCCCGTTTACCTCGACCATCGTTCTGCTGGCGCGGAAGGGCAATCCAAAGGGCATCAAAGACTGGGATGACCTGGTCAAACCGGGCGTGTCGGTCATCACGCCCAATCCAAAGACATCAGGCGGAGCGCGCTGGAATTATCTGGCCGCCTGGGGTTATGCCCTGAAAAAAAACAATGGCAGCCAAGAGAAGGCGCGGGAGTTCGTCGCCGCGCTCTACAAAAATGTCCCGGTGCTCGATACCGGCGCGCGCGGGGCGGCCACCACCTTCGTCCAACGTGGCATTGGCGACGTGCTGATTGCCTGGGAGAATGAAGCGTTTCTGGCCATTAACGACATCGGCAAGGGGCAGTTTGAAATGATCAGGCCCTCGGTGAGCATCCTGGCCGAACCCCCGGTGGCGTGGGTTGATAACGTCGTGGAAAAGCATGGCACGCGCGCCGTTGCCGAAGCGTATCTTAGGTACCTCTATACGGCGCAGGGCCAGGAGATAGCCGCCCGCCATTTTTACCGCCCACGCCTCGAAGCGATTGCTCAAAAATTTGCCGCGCAGTTCCCCAGAATGAATCTCTTTGCTATCGATGAGGTTTTTGGTGGGTGGCAGAAGGCCCAGAAAACTCATTTCAGCGGAGGGGGAGTCTTCGATCAGATTCAGCAGGGCAATCGTTGAGCGAAAATGGCAGTTGGCCGGGGCCCCCTCGCGGCCCTGGCCCTTTACTCCAAACTCGAGATGAGGTCCCGGTTCATTTTGACATAACCGCTCTTTGGGCCCTCGGCTTTGACGGCCAATTCGCTGGAACGCTTCGCGGCGGCGATGGCCTTTTCCTTATCGCCCAGCTTGGCGAGAATCTTGGCTTGCAGGTGGTCAATATAATAGGTCTCGTGCTGGGCAACGGCGGCCTCGATCCATTTGCGGGCCTTTTGGAGGTCTTGGTCGTGGTCGTAATAGAACATGGCCGCCTGGTAATAGGGTTTCTGGTCCCCCGGGCCGCTCATGGCCTCTTCGATTTGGGCCGCCAGTTTGGGGACCAGGTCCATTTCAATCTTCACCGGCACCAGGGTGTGGTCCCACGCCAGAAACAGCATCGCTGAATCGTCGCGAATATTGCCCAGGTCGATGGTGAACGTCTCCACCTTCTCGGCGAAGTCAACCGGCTCGGTCGTGAACCGCACCAGGTCATCTTTCGGGTCATACCCGAAGGCCCCAGACAACTTCGGGTTTTTGTAGATAATGATGGTCCATTCCTTTTCCCCAGGGATGGTATAAAGGGCATAAGTCCCTGCGGGAACCTCGTGTCCGTTGAGCTTTACCGGGGTGCTGAAGGTGATTTTGGTCGAGCCATTCGCTCCGGTCCGCCACACATCCCCGTAGGGAACCAACCCGCCGAAGATGGTCCGGTCTTTGACCCCTGGCCGGGAATAGACAATTTCAATATCGGTCAGGCCGACCCGTTGCTTGAGGGTGCAGGTCGGGCTAGGCGATGGGAATTCAACTTTTGGGTTCTGGGCGCGCAAGCTGTCTGCGCAAAATAATCCGGCAGCCGCTACGATCAAACTAACCATTATTTTGGGGTTCATGTTCACAATTCTAACAAAGTAGTTGCCAAAGCAAAGCGGAAATGAGCCAGGCGAGTTCTCGTGGCGGCATCGGATTTGGGTGGAACACCCCCGCGTCCCAAAGGGATACACCCGATTGAATGACGGTGTCGCTCAGGTGAGCATCAACACATGATAAAGAGCGCCTTCATTTGGCTGGTCATCGGCGCATTCGCTGCGCTTCTGAGCCTGGCCGTGAGATGGAGTGACAAAGCGGTCTTGCCCGGACGCGATCCAACCCTCGAGATGGCCGTTGTTTTCGCTCATGTCTTCTTCTTCATCTGCCTGGGGTTCTGCGTGCTTTCACTGCTGCTGAGCCTGTTCGAGGATGCGGAGGAACCCATCGACGATTCTGCGGGTTCGCTATTCGATCTTCAGCGTTGAAAGTCAAGGTCACGACAGCGACGCAGCTTGCCGTTTCGGATTCCCTACCAGATCGTCTGCATCGGCCAGGCTTCAACCAGTTGCGCCCGGGCCGTGCCGTGCTCGGCCCGCATCGACAAGGTAACATTCGCAGCCAGTGGCTTGATCGTCCGGGTGAAGCACGCGCTGTCATTGGCGAAAACCTCCATCACCGAGCGATCAATAAAAACCCGGAGGCTTAGTTTCTGGCGGCTCCCCACGGAAGAGAGCGCGATTTTTGTCCCCATCACGCCAAGGTCCGAGCCGTCGAAGCTCATTTCAAGCGGGGGCGCATCATTGCCGGCGCTGGCAAATTCCAGGGCAATTTTGCCTCCACTTCGCAAATCAATCCTGACCAAAACCTCCAGCGTATTCGTCTTGGGCAAGGTCAGAACCTCGCCATGCTCCGAGAGCGAGAGATTTCGCCACTTGCTCGGTTGGCCCCGCAGCCGGCTCAATTGCGGCGCAGGTTCCTGACGCAATCGACCTTCGCGGGACAAGCTCAACTGCCGGGGCAAAGACAGGCAGCCGTTCCAGCCGTGCCCGCCAGGAAAGCCGTTGACCCATCCCCACACGAGGCGCCGGCCATCGGGGACCTGCATCGTGTTGGGGGCGTAAAAGCCAGGCCCGTAATCCAACAGCCCGCGCGCGCGGGCGTGAAACCGGCAAGTCGCCTCGTCAAAATCGCCTATGAAATACTGCACCCTTCCATAAGGCGACACCAGCAGCACCCACTGGCGGCCCAGTTGAAAAAAGTTCGGGCACTCGACCGTGCGCGCCTCGGAGTCCGGATGCTGAAACAGCGCGCCGCGATAGGTCCATTGGGTCAACTCGGCGTTCTGGGCCTGATAAATGTTCACCACGGCCTGCCCGCCCTTCGCCTTGTTTAGATTGCCGCCCGCGACGAGAAACGTTTTGCCGCCGGCGTGGAAAATAAACGGGTCGCGCCAGTCGTAGATTTTCCTGTCACCGTGCAACGCCTCAGAAAGCACCGGGTTGGAAGGACATTTGTGCCAGCGAATCAAGTCATCGTCGCTGGTGGCGGCCCATTGTTCCGAGTGGTCCATGGCGGAGCGGCCCTGGGCGATGCTGGTGTAGAAAATCATAGGTTGGCCTCGCCCATTGACCGTGCAGCAACCCGACCACACCTCCGCCTCGCCCGATTCTACCGAGGGGCACAAGGCGATGGGCAAGTGCTCCCACTTCACCAGGTCCCGGCTGCGGACATGGCCCCAATACTTGGGCCCGCTCGCGTCGCTAAAGGGATGCAACTGGTAAAAAAGATGATAGAAGCCCTTGTAAAAGATCGGCCCGTTCGGGTCATTCATCCATTGCGCGGGCGCGGCGACATGAAATATGGGATGGGCGGGGTCAGCCTGCGCGCGTGGTATGGCAGCCTCCAGGGCCGCCGTCGCTCGGTGGAACAGGGCGTCATTGCTTTGGCCCGGCGCGCCGTGTGCCAGAAGACAGAGAGCGGGAACAAAAGTCTGGAAAAGGCGTTGCATAATATCGATGTCGTGGCCGGACGGTTCGTCTGGCGCGTTCGCTTAAAGGTTAACGCCACCCACTTTCGAGCAGCTACCGGTTTTAATCAAACCAGAACGAACCCGCTATCTTCCTTTTTGCAATTCGACAAAATGCCGCCCCATGACGTAAAAAACGAAGGGCCACCGGAAATTTCCAGTAGCCCATCGCCGAACGGGTAGTCCCATTCCAAAGCTGACATTATGACGCGCCAGAAAACGAGAGACCGCAAGCGGGCACTCTCAGCCGCGCCAGCGAGCGCGAAGTCATCCTCGGCCGGAATCTCCGCGCCGCTCTCAAGCGCCTCAATCCTACCCTGCCCGAATCAGCCTGCGAGCAGGCCGTCGAAAAGCTGACGGAGGCGGACTTCGCCCGTTCGCTTCATCCAGCACAAACGGGAGTTTTACGACTTCATCAGCAATGTCATCCCGGTCGGTTTGAATGGCGCGACGCCGGGGGCTTGCTGTGTGACCATCTCATGGAGTAGATTTCGGTAAGCGATTTGCTTCACGAACACTGTGGCTCGGCAACAAACAGTTGAATTCATTCTCCGTGGCAAGCTGGAGGGCGTGGACATCACGCCTCAGACCATCGGCCTTCATCTGTTCAACCAGTTCAATGCCGAGGTCGAGGACCTCATCGTCGGCAGCCAAAGAGCGCTCAAGCTGACAGAGGCCAGGGTCCGGGTGGAGGAGGGTTCCTACAGACTGAAGGTCGTCCTGACTGCCTCTCTCCTGGCGAGTTTCGGACCCGACCTGCAGCGGCTCAATCGCCAGGACTCGCTGGGTGAAATAGATCCTGAGCGCGCGAAGATCATCCAGCGCTGGCAGGCCCGCGCCAAGTCCGACCAGGACCTGCAGTACGAAGTGAGGTCGGCGGGAGAAGCGCCCGCGAAAGTGCAGGTCACCGGCTCCACGGACTACCATGTCGGGAAAACGACGCCTTGGGTCGCCGTGGAACAATACCTGTTTGGCCGGATTGTGGATATGGGCGGAGCCCAGAGGGCCAACGTGCATCTGGCCGTGGAGGGCACAGGACGAATTCAGATCGTGGGTGCGAGCGAGGAACTCCTGCGCGAGCAGAAAGAGAACCGGCTTTACCATAAAGCCTTGCTTCGCGTCCGCGCCGAACAGCACAGCCGGACGGGGGAGTTGCGCAACATCCGCTTGATTGATTTTGAAGAGTACGACCCTAGCTACAACGAACAGGAACTGGAAAAGTTCATTGAGGAGGGAACGAAGGCCTGGGCTGACGTACCTAACGCCGCTGCTTGGGTCCGAGACCTGAGGGGAGGCTCATGATGCCCGCTGGTGCCCTGCTCGACACCAGTTTCCTAATCACACTGGCTGGCCGCGACCGCGCCAACCACCAGGCGGCTAAGCAGTACTGGAAGTATTTCCTGGAGAACCAAGTCCCGTTGTACCTTTCGACTATAGTGGTGTCCGAATTCAGCGTGAAACAGGCGCTCGGGCCTGAGATTCTGCGCCACTGTGTCGTCCTTCCGTTCAATTACCAGGATGCCCTGAAGAGCGCAGAGTTGCACAAGCTGCGCTACGCTGCGGCAGGGCTCAGCCGCGATGCCCTGAAGGACGACCTGAAGCTCATAGCCCAAGCCCAACTTGCCGGGGCGGAGTTCGTTGTGACGGACGACAGCGATACGATGTTCAAATTCGTCCAGCATCTGACGGCTGCTGCAGCCGTCTCAGTTAAAGCGATCAAACTCGAGGACGGGTTCGACGCCGCCTTATTCAACGGTGGGCAGCGTGACTTCAACGAACAGTTAGGCGAATCGGATATTGGGCAGTAGGCGCATTCGGGGCCTGATGATCATCGGCATCAACACACCGAGATAGAGCTGTCGCCCGTCCAAGCCGCAATTTCTCCTTTACGGTTCGGTTCATGACGCAATACTCAGCCCATGCGCAGTTCAGCAGGCAACCCGGTTCAGAACAGCCGCCGCCGTGGCACTCGCGAAAAAAAGGCCTATCCACCGAACAATGAAGCTCCGGCGGCGCTGCGCGAGACCCTCGATTCCATCAAACATATCCTCGAAGGGCTGCCCGAGGCAGATAACGAACCCGGCGCGGTCGAAAAAATGCTCCGCGCCAACGCTATTCTGCGCAATTCCCCCTGGCCCGCTCCCTTCGACGTGACGACGCACCGCCTGCAGTTGGGCGACGCGCGCCGGTTGGAATGGATTCCCACCGGCAGCGTCCACCTCGTCGTGACTTCCCCGCCGTACTGGACGCTGAAAGAGTACGAGAGCAATGAGGCTCAAATGGGCGCCATTGTTGATTACGAGAGCTTCCTCGATCAACTGGACAAGGTCTGGCAAGAGTGCGCCAGGGTGCTAGCGCCCGGCGGGCGCATTTGCTGCGTGGTAGGGGATGTCTGCCTCCCGCGCAAGCAGAATGGACGCCATCACGTTATGCCCCTGCACGCCGATATTCAGGTGTGCGCTCGCAGGTTCGGCCTGGATTGTCTTACCCCGATTCTCTGGCAAAAGATCGCCAACGGCGCCACCGAAGCTCAGGGAAATGGGGCCGGCTTCTACGGCAAACCCTACCAACCGGGCGCAATCATTAAGAACGATGTTGAGTACATCCTCTTTCTGCGCAAAGGCGGCGAATACCGCTCCCCTTCACCGGTCCAGCGCGCGCTCTCGATGTTGAACAGGGAGGAAATGCAGAACTGGATGCGCTCGTCCTGGAGTGATATCCGCGGCGAATCCACCCGCAACGGCCACCCCGCCCCTTACCCACTTGCCCTGGCCCAGCGCTTGATCAAAATGTTTTCCTTTGCCGGCGACACCGTGCTGGACCCGTTTGTGGGCGCCGGCACGACGTCCCTTGCGGCCTTGAATACCGGACGCAACAGCATTGGCGTGGATATCGAGGGGAAGTATCTCGCCAGAGCCCATGCTCGCTTGCTTGAAGCCGTAGGCCTTTTCCACGAGAGCGGCCCCAGCAGTTAATCGAATACTTGCTGGAACCCAACCCGGACGCGGGCGACGACAAGAACGAGCCGCCGCAAAAACTCGCGCTCGCCTTCTCCACCGCCGATGTGGTGCTGTTGGGCTGGCGGCTCGGATTCCTGGCCGACAAGCTCCAGGAAAACGACCTGGCCGCCGTTCGTGCCCTCGCCAAACGCTACGCCGAGGTTGACCGCCACATGCCCTTCGTCGCCTCCATCACCATCACGCCCATTGCCAAAGGCTCAACGTGAAAGTCAGGCCGCTGATTCATCAAAGAATGGTTTGCACGCCCTCGCTAATTGCGCTTCCTGGCTGTCTGTCAGGAACATGATGTCCAGGTGTTCCTTGGCGTTAAAAACGTCCGCGAAGATTGTGCCCACTTTCTCGACCATGTCTTTGTCGGGGCCAAACTGCGTTCACAACGCCAACACCACACTGGCTTCTTTTCCTTCGCCAAAATCAACCCGTGCCAAATACGCCCTGCTGACACTTCTGTCGCGGCGAAAAAAGTCAGCAAGCCTGTCCTTCAAAAGTCGTTCGGGAGGGCCGTCTTGCTCGCCCAAAAACCGGATTTCCGGGACACGGACTTCCTCGGATTTTTTACGCGATGGTTTCAAGAACGACATGGCTGGAACTTTTTGGCGTGGGTGTTCGCTTCGTGGAGAGTGCGGAAAATCATTCCCCACGCGATGACTTCAACCTGGCTCCGTGTAAACGCCAGTGTCCGGGTAATGGTATCGTCCAGGATGCGGGCAACATAGACGTGGCAAGGCCATTCCTGGACTGGAAAAAGCGAGAAGCCTTCGTGCCGGGCCGAGAGTATCAAATTCGTGATGTCTTGACTTCCCAACCCATAGTTCTGCCCGATGAGCGACGGCTCGATCTCAACCAGCATGTGGTCATCTCGCACCGGGTCTTTCAAACGTGCTTTTTTCCAACACGCACGAGGGCTTGCAAGCCCCTCGTTCTCTCCAGCAGCCGACAAAAAGAAATCAGGCTTCGCTTCCATCTCAAAACGGCGGGTTGACTCCCGAAACTCTGTTGATGTTGATTTGCGTTGCGGGATTCGGAACAAACACTTCCGGCAAACCGCCACCCACTCCGCCGGGTCCGGGTGCTGCACTGCGGAAGATTACGCCCTCAGTGTTGTTCAAAGTCCCTTCCAAGACAAAAGAGCCGGAATTGAGCGACAAAAAGGCAGGCCGGCAAATCAGGGTTTCGCCACTGGGCGTAACGATTTTAATCGGCTGAGGATCGGCGGCATCGCTGGCGAAGTGAACTTTGTGGAGCGCAAATCCAGCTTGGGCCCCGTCCACGTCCGGCTGGATTGCTCTTACCAGATCAGACGAACGGCAGTGCTCGGTGGTAATTGCATTCGCATTCGTATTCGCGTTTTGTCCTTGCGTGATATCCGAACCGGGTGGCGCTCCCTTCGTTGCCGTGAGAGCAAACACGGGTGTTTGCCCAAAAGCATTCGTGCTGCCCGGGGCACCAACGCTTTGCGAGAAGACGGGCATGGAAAGGGCGCCTAAAATAAGTCCGGTGAGAAGAATAGTTTTCATGCGTTCCGTTCTGTAGTGCAGAAGGCTTCACCCCCTAGCCGGCAGATTCCCTTAAGCAAACACTCGGCACTAACTTTTCCTGGGCGCGATTAGGCGCCAATGTTTTAAAAGCGTCAACTAGTTTTTTCCTAGGCGCTAAATATTGTAAAAGCCTCAAGGCAGTTTTTGTGGGAATTTGCGTGGAAATCACGCATCCGAAAAGATTGTGGACGGCGCGGGCCTTCTGGGCTACCACTGCGCGCGAACGGGACCTGAAGCAACGCACATCCGATTGGTCTCCGGAATGCCTTGAAAAAAACCATTCACCTCTTTCACCACACCTTCCGGCGGGGAGGGGGGATGGAACGTTACGCGCTGGGATTGGCGGAGAGCTTCAAAAACCTTGGGCATGCGGTGGTTTTTCATGCGCATCGGGCTGACCCGGCAATGGCCGAATCGTTGGGTATCGAATTACGCCTGGCCAAGGTCAGACGCTTTCCCAGGAAACTGCAGGACTTCAGGTTCTTTCGGCAGGTCGAACAGGCGCGCCGCCAAGCCGATGGCTGGCAAATCGCCCTGACCCGCGTGCGAGTCAATGACCTGGTGATTTGCGGCGGAACGCACCGCGGCTATCTGAGCCGGGCGCGAAAACTGGCCGGCCCATTTGACTGGCTGCAGATTTGGATGGAGCAGGAGGGTTACCGCTACGCCCGCGCGGTCATTTCGCATTCGAACCTCTGCACGGGCGAACTGACCCGCCTGTATGCAGTGCCTGCCGGGAAAATCGTCACGTTGTTTCCACCCGTGGACTCGGCTTTCACCCCGCCGGCGGACGATTTGGCCCGGGCTGAGGGCCGCCGAAAACTGGGGTTCCCTGACGGCAAGGTGGTGTTCCTTTTCCCATCCATGGGCCATCGGCGCAAGGGCCTTGACCGGATTTACCGCGCCTTATCGTCATTGTCTGACAACCTTATCCTGGCCGTAGCCGGTAAACCACCGGGCGGACTCAACCGCCCCTGGATTCAGTACCTCGGTTATGTTCAGGACATGACCGAAGCGTACCGAGCCGCTGATTTCACTATCCTGGGGTCCTCTTATGAACCCTTCGGGCTGGTGGGTCCGGAATCGGTGTTGTGCGGGACGCGGCTGGTGTTCGAGGAGAACATTGGCTGCCTGGCGGCGATAAAGCCTGAGGCAGTCTTTACATTTTCCGCAAGAGACCTGGAGACAATCCGCCAGGCAGCCAGCCGTGCCATTGCGATGGCCCGCCAAAACCGTCATCGCCTCAGCCGGCCCGCCGAGGCGCTGGTGTATAATCCCTCGGGCGTCGAGCACGCCCGAGCGCTTTCGGATGTCCTTGCAACCTGACCATTCCCGCGGAGCTCCTGAGGAGTCCCTGGCACGAACTACATCTTTAATCTGCCGATGCTTCTCCCTCTCCCCTTCCGAAGGGGAATGGGCCGGGGAGTGGCCGGAGAGAGGGGTCCCTCTGTGTGCAGTCCATCCCATGGTCCTCCCAGTCGATGCCGGTCGAGATGAGGGAATCTCGACTCCCAACGTTGTCCTCCCTTTATTCTGAGTTGCTAACGGGGCGCGAGTTGTTGTAGAAGTCCGCCAAGCCCTAATGGGCCGGTCTGGCTCTGAGGCCCGCCCTTCCAACGATGCCAAAGCTGCCCATCTCGGTTTGCATGATCTCCGGCGCCGAAGTCCAGCGCATCGGTCAAGCCCTCGACAGTGTGATGCCCTGGACTAGCGAATGCATTGTGGTTCTCAACCAGGACGCCGGCGATGGGACCGCGCAACTCGCTGTCGAGCGCGGGGCCAAGGTCTTTCCCGAGCCTTGGCGCGGGTTTGTCGCTCAAAAGAACTCCGCCCTGGCCAAGGCCACCCAGCCCTGGGTGCTTGGCCTGGACGCCGACGAAGCGGTCTGCCCCGAACTCCGCGACGAGATAATCGATTTCTTTGCCGGAAAACCCGAACGGCACGCTGCCTATAGCTTCCCGCGGCTCACGCGCTACCTGGGGCGCTGGATTCGACATGGCGATTGGTACCCAGACCGCTGTGTGCGCTTGTGGCAGCGCACGCGCGGGCGCTGGGCGGGTGTTGATCCTCACGCGGCCCTTCAAGTCGAAGGGTCGGTTTACAAACTGCGCCACGATTTGTTCCATTTCACTGCCGATACCCTCGATCGGCAGGTGATTAAGACCATGAGTTACGCCGATGATTTTGTCCGCCACTGCCAGCAGACAGGCCGCCGCGTCACGTTCACCGACCTCCTCACTCGTCCTGCATGGCGTTTTGCGAGGGCATATTTCTTTAAATTGGGGCTTCTGGATGGCTGGCAGGGTTATACCATTGCCTGGATGACATCCTTTTACACCTTTCTCCGTTACGCCAAAGCGCGCGAAGCCCAACTCGCAAAGGGGCAGGCAGCCGAACCCACCGGCGTTCCTGTCGTCCCGCCTCGTTAACCGCACTGCTCATGGCTGCCCGCGAGCATCTGTTGCTCTATGAACCTCGAACCGAGGGGCATCACCTGGGCTGGTTGCGGTTTCTAACCGAGGATTTGCTTTCGGCCAACTGGCAGCTCTCATTGGCGGTGGATTTGCGCCCCAAAGCGCACCCCCAAGTGGAAGACCATCTTTCCGGCCTGCTTGGGCAAGCGCAATTGCTCTCGGCAGGCAATCTGGCTGGAGCCAAGCGGGCCGGCAGCACAACTGCTTCCATAATCCAGTGCCTGCATGAGAGCGGCGCAGGCCGCGTTTTCCTGCCGGCCTTTGATGAAGTGGCCTCGGGTTGGTGGCGGCGGGCCGCTCTTGGGTTTTATCCACCAGCCCAATTGCGCGGGCAGATTGGAGGCATCTACCATCGCCCGCGATTTATGATTGCGCCCCGGTGGTCGCCAAACCGCTGGCTCAAATGGACCGGATTCAGCCGCATGCTCAGACAGGGCTGGATACGCCAACTGCTTTTCGTGGATGAATTCCTCGCGGCCGACTTACAAAAGAGATTTCCCGGCGCGCCGCTCTTTTTCCTGCCCGATCCTTGCCCTGAAGGTTACGAAGGAAATACCGCCGAGGCCAGGCGGCAACTGGGCTTGCCTGCCGAGAAATGGATTTTCCTCTTTTTCGGTTTGGGCCATCGGCGCAAAGGGCTTCATCTGGCTGTCGAGGCCATGCTGCAGCTCGACTCCAATAGTCCGGCGTTCCTGCTCTGCGCCGGCCAGTTGAACCCGCAAGGAACAACCGCCGAGGGTCTCCAACAGCTTGCCCAAAAGGGACGCGCCCGGCTCATCAACCGCTACGTCTCGGCTGCGGAAGAAAAGCTCTGTTTCGCGGCTTGCGATTCGGTTCTGCTGCCTTATATCAACCACTTCGGCACCAGCGGCGTGCTCTCCCGGGCGATGGCGGCAGGCAAAATGGTGGTTGTCTCCGATGAACAACTGCTGGGTCGGCTGACGCGCGAGCGCGGACTTGGCCTGGTCTTTCCCAGCGGCGAGGTCCAGCGGTTGCGCCTGAAATTGGAGCAGGCCATGGAAGCCAACGCCGCTCAGGCCGCTGCATGGCGCGCTGCGGCGCAGCAGTACGCGCGGCACTATTCACGCCAGGCCTATCGCGCGGCGCTCCTGCAGTGCATCGGGCTGCCCTCGCCTTTTTTTCCGAATGCCTGACACTGCTGTCATTGAGAAACCCATTACGGTCCTGCAGTTCAATTCACTGTTGAACGGCGGCGGCACCGATGATCAATGTCTCAAGCTCACCGAGGGGCTGCGTCAATTAGGCCAGCGGGTCTGGGTCGCCGGTCCAGACCAGCACGAACTCTCCGGGCGCGTGCGCGACCTGGCGGTGCCTTTTCACAGCCTCCCGCCAACTGGCCCCTTTCGGTTGCGCCTGATTTTAGCGGCGGCAAAAGTTGTTCGCCGCGAAAACGTCCGGATTTTGCATGGGCATCATGGACGCGACTTTTGGCCAGTCATCTTCGCGGCGCGCCTTTCCGGTTCTCACCCGAAGGTAGTCCAGACGCGTCACCTGGCAAAGAGCCCGAGTTCGTGGTTCACGCGGCGTTTTCTTTTAGGCCAATGCGACGCCATCATAGCCGTTTCGCAATTTGTCGCGGACGTTTTGAGCCAGGGGGCCTATGAGCCGGCGTCACCCGAGCCTGAACGACGCGCGCGGCCACCTTTGCTGGGGGATCATTCCAAAATCCTTGTCATTCATGGCGGTATTGATACAAATCAATTCCGCCCCTTGGATGCCCAGGAACAACGCCAGGCCTGGGGGCTTGCTCCAGAACACTTCGCCTTTGGCGTAGTCGGCGGATACGACCTTCCGCGCGGCAAGGGCCAGCGCGAGTTCTTGCAGGCCGCCGCGCGCGTGCATGAAAAAATTGCTGACGCCCGGTTTTTGATCATTGGCCGAGGCAGCATGGAAGCCGCGCTCAAAGACGATATTGTCCGGTTGGGTTTGAAAGAAAAAGCCATCCTGACTCCCTACTGCCGGGACATGCCCCGGGCGATGAATGCCATTGATTGCCTGGTTCACCCTCAAATCGGCACCGAGGCCTTTCCCGGCGTTGTCCTGGAAGCTTACGCTTGCGGCAAACCGGTGATTGCCTCTCGGCTCGATGGCATTCCGGAAGCCTTTGCCGCCGGCGCCTTGGGCGAATTAATCCTACCCGGCTCAATCGAGCAGCTTTCCGAGGCGCTTTTAAAATGGGCACGAGAGACGCGCTTGACTGCTCAGCGCCAGCAGGAGCTTCACGAAAGAATCCACATGCATTTCTCAGTTCAAGTCGCATCCCAGAAGACCCTGGCGCTTTATCGCCGGCTCCAGGACGGCTGACAGGTCCGTTCCAAACCTTCAGGAATGGCGGCTCGTTGCTTGGACTCTGTCATTAGCCCCGCCTGCAGTCCTGAACGCGGAACTTACGCAGTGACAATCTTGTGGAGCGTGCTACAAGTCCAAGGTCCGTCGAATTGAAGGAATGACAGCACCGGCAAAACTACTTTACTTTGGCTTCGCCTTTCCGCCAGGCATCTCCGGCCTATTTCCGGATGCCCAACCGGCCGGGCACCTGATGGAAACCAACCTGGTCAATGCCCTGCGGCCATGGTTCGAAATCAAATCGGCCGGCATCTCGTGGATTGAGGTCGAAAAGATTACCCCGGACAACACCTCGCCGGGCTTACCGCACGCGTTGAACCTGCTGGATAAGCCGCCGGAATTGCTTCACCGCTGGCGCTCGTTGGCGCGGCTCAAGCGCCAATACCAGCGCTGGACCAGGTCCGGCTGGATTCCCGATGCCATCCTGATGTACAACTTTTCCCCCGTCTATAATGGGTTCATTCGCTGGCTCAAACGCCAACCCTGCGCCCCCTGCCTGGTGCTTTACCTCGCTGACAGCATGAACCTGCAGCAGGCATTCCCCTGGACCCGGCGAGTTCGTCATGCGCTCAAGCCCTTGACCTGGCCTGACTCGGAAATGGTCTCGCTGGTGGACGCTTGCATCGGCGTGAGCGCTTCAACCGAAAAGTTCTTTGCGGACCGCCGGTTGCCCTGGCTTTGGCTGCCTAACGGATGCAATTCAGGCCGCGCATTGCAGCCGTCCACTGAGCACCCGGGCAACGGACCGATACAGTTTGGTTACATCGGCTCGTTGGGCGCCCACGCAGGCGCGCAAGATTTGCTGCGGGTGTTTCTGGCGCGTGAAGGCACAGAGAGGCTGCACATCTGCGGGTTTGGAATGCCTAAAGCCCGAGTCGCCGCGCTCTGCCGGCACAACGAGCGACTCCAATTCCACGAACCGCGCACTCCCGATGCCTGCCTGCGCTTGAGCCAGACCTGGGACGTGCTGGTTAATCCGCGCCCCATTTGGCCTGGCAACGAAAACAATTTCCCTTCAAAGGTTTTCGAATATGCCTTGAGCGGGCGCGCGATTCTCACCTCACCCATTTCGGGAGTCGATCAGGTCTTAGGCGAGGAGGCCTTTTACTTTGACCCGGCGGATTTTGACGCGAATATGCGGGCGGCGCTCGACAAAGTGGCAGGTATCCCCCGAGCGGAACTGCGCCGCCGTGGAGCTTGTTTGCAGAAACGCTTGATCGAAAACTACGCCTGGGAGAAACAAGGCCGGCGCGCAGCCGAGTTCATCTATCGCCAATTACCCGGCAGCCGGGAGGCTCAGGAAGTAACCCAACCTGCATCCGAAACGCTCAGCAAATAGATTGGTGAGGAACGTGACAAATTAGTGGCCAAAACGTACGGCGATTTCCGCTCCAGCGCGTTGAGCATGACACGCGCGCTGGTGCAGCCAGCCGCCAAGCATCACTTCGGTTGAAAGTCTTCCGGCCTTGTGAGCTAAATCCGCAAAAACCGTTTGCGTGATGTCCTCGGCCAAATGGCTGTCTCCAAAAGCGCGCCTCAGCGCAGTCGAATAAACGAAGTCGATGTAACGGCTCACCAATTCCCCGAACGCCGCCTCCGAGGTAATCGGTTAGTGACGGCGGGCGCTGCCGCCTAAAGGCGGCGTTCCGCGCGTCCGGAACGCCGGCTTCAGCCGGCAGCCCCGTAGTCACTGAGGCATTACCCTCCGAGCCATTTCTGGCATATTCGACCAATAATTTTCCGGTTTCCGTCATGTCGCGCTCACCATACTAATAAAGCGCCGCTGGATACCGAAACCGAACAAAAAGATAGCCATCCAAACGACTTTGGAGCGCGCGTAAAAACCACGCTCGCCGATACCGCGTCGCTTCGGAAGGCCGATGACACCGACGCGATGATTCGGGACAAGCGGAACATGAACCACATGCCAGATTCATGAGTTTGCGTTCAGCTTAGCTTGAAAGGCGTTGGCTGGGGCGTGGTTCAACTCTTTCAGATGGGGACTCGGGGGGAACTCGACCCTCCGGCGAGGGGTCACTTGGCGTCGAGGTTGCGCGCCAGGTCGGCCGGGGTGACCTGGCTCTGCACACCGCTGGGCGGCACTTCCAGGTGGGCGGTCCAAATAATTGCGTTAAGGACCAGCTTGCGGACATTATCGTTGCCCCAGTTTTTATGATAATGGCCGCCGGTGAAGCCGAAGCCGCGCCCGCCGCCGGTTCGTTGGAAGGCCCAGGCGACGGTCTGGGGTTCATGGCGCCGGACAGCAGCGCGCACATCAGGGTTGCCTTCATGCGGGCCGTCGGCCCGGCTCATGGTGCTCTCGGGTGGAATCGCGGTGAGGATTGGCGTCACGCCCTGCATCCCGTCGCGGAACCGCATGTGAAAATACCACTCGTCCTGGAGGCGAAACGGCTCCACGCCACGTGTAACGGGGTGATCGGGCAGGGTTTGGAAATCCGCTGTCCAGACAGGATTGACCGAGTGATGGACTTCGAAACAGCCGCCCAGCCAATCGAGGAATTCTTTCTCGCCGCGTTCCCGCGTGGGCTCGACAGCATAATGCAGGCAAGCCAGGCCGACGCCTTTGCTGACCAAATCGCTCATGGTTTGGATGTGGTTTTGCTGCAGCAGCGGATGGCCTCCTTCACCGTCGCTGTAGATGACGACGGTGGCGGCATCGGCGAAGGCCTGGGCCGGGTCTGCCGGCCAGCCATTGCTGTAAACCTCGCAGACCACGCCAGGAAAATCCCTCAGGCAACCGGCCAGCAAAAGGCATCCGGCCCGATGTTCGTGTTCGCCCGGGCCATGGCTGGGTTTGCCGGCGATAAAAACGATCTTTTTGGCGTCAGCGGCCGAACTGCGGATGGTAGCGAGAGCGAAGAGAAATAAGAAAGCGAGAGCCAATGTCTTTTTCATGGCGTAGTTGTACACGGTTTCCGGAAGATTGTCTCGATCGTAACTGAAATCCAATGTGGCGGACGATAATCCTTCGCATAGTCAGTCTTAGCTCGTCCGCCAGGCAATGCGGTACCGCTTGAGCTGCCTGGCGGTTCAGAGCCGCAATTCGGGTTGTAACAACCCGGTTGTCTTTTGAACAGCAATTTGATTCTCGGCTCTGGGAAAGAGCGCCCCGCAAGTCAGTTGCGGGTTATGGCGGCTTCTGTTGAGGATTCCCGCCGGCTTGCTCGGATGCTCAAAAAAGGCCCTCGACCACAATTGCCTCGTCCGGTCTTTGGGACAATGTCAACCTTGGCGCTCAAAATCCACCCCAAATAGCGGAAATTCTTGACCTGCTGCTTGGAAACACCCCATTTTCTCACGGTGCTCAAAAAGAGTTTAGTCCTCGTGCTGCTCGCGGCTGGGCTGGCCGTCTCGCGCGCGGCGGACCCGGAGCGGTCAGTCATCCAAATCCTCACCTTCGAGCAACAACCGGTTTGGGATGCGCCCTGGCGCTTCGACCCAGTGCGGGCTCTGGGCGGGTCCGGTTTTGTGATCAAGGGCAAACGCATCATGACAAACGCGCACGTCGTGAGCTGGGGCCGGCAGATTATCGTGCGCCGTTACCAGGACCCGCGCCCCTATGTGGCCGAGGTCGAATACGTCGGGCATGATTGCGATCTGGCGGTGCTTACCGTGGCTGATGACCGTTTTTTCGAGAACCTCCAGCCTCTCGAGCTCGGGGATTTGCCAAAGGTCCGCTCGACGGTGGTCACTTATGGTTATCCAGCAGGGGGCGATGAAATCTCTTATACGCGCGGAGTGGTTTCGAGGATTGATCTCGAGACTTACGCGCACATTGGCAACCGCCGGTTGCTCAGCGCCGAGACCGACGCCGCCATCAATCCGGGCAACAGCGGCGGCCCGGTCGTCCAGGACGATAAAGTCGTCGGCGTCGCCTTTCAGGGCATGCCCGGTTTGCAGAATGCCGGTTTTTTCATTCCTCCTCCCGTGATTGAGCACTTTCTAAAGGACATTGAGGACAAACAGTACGACGGGTTCCCTCAGGCGGGCCTGCGCGTCACGGCGCTTCAGAATCCCACCTACCGCGCATTTCTCAAGTTGCCTGATAACAACCAGGGCGCGCGCATCGATGGCATTTTACAAATCCCCAGCACGGAGCAGGTCATCCAGGATGATGACGTGCTGCTGCGGGTTGGGCAGTTCCCCATTGCGAGTGACGGCACGATTCTCTATCAGGGAAACCGGGTTTCGGCTGCGCTGGCCTTTCAGTTCGCCCAGAATGGCCAGAGTGTGCCTGTGGAACTGTGGCGCGATGGCGCGGCCAAGGAGGTTTCATTGCCGCTCTTTGTCTATAATAAAGACCGGGCTGCCGGTTACGAATACGACACTCTCCCGCGCTACTTTGTTTATGGCGGCCTGGTCTTTACTCCATTGAGCCTGGATTACCTGCGAACGCTGGGGCGCGGCCCGACCGAGGGAGCTTTTGGCGAAGGCTATTACGAGCTGTTCTATCGCCGCTTTGAAACGCCCGGCAAGGCCCGGCCTGAGCCAATCGTTTTGGCCTCGGTCCTGGCTGATGCCGTCAATGCCAACGTGACGGTTCGTGGGCGGGTGCTGGTGGACCGCATCAATGGCGTGCGCATTGATAAGCTCGAAGACGTCGTGCGCGCTTTCGAGACCAACACCAACACAACCGACATTATTGAATTTCTACCCCATGAGAGCTTTGAATGCCTGGAACGGGCCGATGTGGCCAAGGCCAATCCAAGGATACTTCAGACCTACGGCATCGGGAGAGATCGACGCTTATGAGCTTTTGCAATCGAGTGTGTTTTTCGCTTAGCGCCTCCCGCATCCGCCGGTCCTTCTGGGCAGTCCTTCTACTGGTGGCCTTTCTTGTGCCCGGGTCGCTCTGCGCGCAACAAGCGAAGCGAGGCGGGCTTTCGCCGTGGGAACATTCCATTGTCACCATCGATGTCGCTCGCAAGCAATACGACTACTACCAGCCTTGGACCACCCGAACGGCACGAGTTCAGAAACCCGGCATCGTCATCGCAGACCGGCAAATCCTTACCACGGCCGACGGGGCATTCGACCGCACGCTCATCCGTCTGCAAAAGGGCGGACGAGGCCGCTGGTGGATTGGGGAAGTGACCTGGATAGATTATTACGCCAACCTGGCGTTGATATCCGTCGCGGAAGGGGATTTTTGGCGCGACCTCAAGCCCGTCGCACTGGGACCTGTCTCGCCCGAGGATAACCTGCAGATTCTGCGCTGGCGGACCGGTAACCTGGAGAATCGCCGGGCGGAGTTCACGCAGTTCACTGTGAAGGAAGGGCAACTGAGCGCTGTGAACCATGTCTTCATCGAGGCTGATTCGGACATCCAAGGCGCTGGTTGGGGCGAGCCCCTTATTGCCAACTCACATATCGTCGGACTTCTGACTGCGCAGGATGGCCGCACCTGCACCGCTGTGCCGTCTTCATTTATCCAATCCATCCTCGATGCGCGAAAGAAGGGGCAATATCACGGCTTGGGCTATTTCCATTTCTACTGGCAACCGGCCGAGAACCCCGCATCCCTGGACCGGCTGAAGCTGCCCGGCGAACGGCGCGGAGTGATTGTCATCCAGGTGGCCAAGCGCGACGACGGCCTCCCCAATGTCCTCAAACCTCAAGACATCATCCTGCGCATCGACGGCTTTGACCTGGATACCTCAGGAGACTACGAGGACCCGCAATATGGCCATCTGATGATTGAGAACCTTGCTACGCGCCATAAGTGGGCCGGCGACGACATCAAAATGCAAATCTGGCGCGACGGCAAATCTATGGAAGTGAGTTATCGTCTGCCGAAGTTCGACTACTCAACGGCGCTGGTGCCTGCCGCCAATTACGATCAGGACCCCAAATATCTCATCGTGGGCGGGCTGGTGTTCCAGCCGTTGACCGAATCGTACCTGCAGAGTTGGGGAGCGGATTGGAAACACCGCGCCCCATTCCGGCTTTCGTATTACCGGAACCAGCCGCCTTCAAAAGAGCGCCCCGCGCTGGTGCTGTTGTCACAAGTATTGCCCGACCCGTACAACATTGGTTACCAGGAGCAGAAATGGCTTGTGCTCGACAGGGTCAATGGCCAGCGCATCAGCCGTCTTTCCGACCTGCGCCAGGCCCTGGACAAACCGCAGAACGGCTATCATATCATCGAATTCATGCAGAGCGATTCTCTGCGGCGGATGATTTTGGCGGCTGGAGAAACCGAGCGCCAGGCAACCGATCGAGTCCTCAACCGCTACGGCATCAACGAACCGTTCCAATTGGAAGCCGCCATTCCCCGTTAACCGGGTCCCCGCCTTCAATTGTTGAAGTCAAGCGGTGGCAAGCGCTTGCAGAGAGACGATGCTGGCGACGATACGCTGGTTGATGGCAGTGATGCGCTCGCGGGTTTCGGTGAGCCGAAAGCATTCAGAGAAATCAATCGGCTGGCCGAAAACGACAATCGGGCGGCGGAAGATGCTGCGGGGCAGCCAGCGCCACAGTCCCCGGGTTTTTGGTCCGCCTTTGCTGAAAATCCGTTCGATGCCCTGATGGTACACCGGGATGACGGTGATCGCAGACTGAGTGTGCGCGATGGCATAGGCGGGACCATTCTTGATGACCGAAAGATCATCACTGCGCGTGCCTTGATAGAAGATGAGCAGATTGTTGCGTTGCAGAAAATCGACGTATTTGCGCATCAGCCAAGGATGATCGCGCCGTTCAACCGGGACAGTTCGTAGGAGAGTAAAGAGGGTCTTGGAAAACCGGGTGCGGAAGAAATTCTCCCGGGCGGCGAAATTCACAAAGGGGAGGGACGGGTAAAAAATATTTTGCGGAAAATAGGCGGCTACGGCGATGAGAAACGAATCGTACATAGTGGTGTGATTCGAGACGAAAAGCACCCGTTCCCCACGCGGGGGAATATTATTCCGTCCCCGCACGCGGGTAAAATTGAAGGGGAAGCGGAAAAACAAAAAGGAGACGAAGCCAGCGCAAACCACCGCAACGTAGGATGTCCAGATTCTCAAACGCATGAATATTCTTGTAACCAACACGAGTGCATTCCTTCCGCCAAATGCGCCACCGGGCGCCGATTCGCCGCATCATTTTCAGATACCATCTAATCCCTGATGGGTTCAAGGACTTTTCGTATTTTTGGTCTCTTTGATTGGCCCGCTCTCAGTCGCGCCTGCTCCGCATCGCCAGCACGCCGACGAGCACACCCACGCACAACGCGATTCCCATAGCCTGATACGGATAGTCGCGGATGGTTTTGTCGGTGGTCTTGGCGGCGGCAGCCGTCTGGTCTCGCAGACGCTCGCAAACCCCGTTGGCCTTTTCGATAACGTTTTGGAGTTTAGCTTTCATTTCACCCGCCTGTGCATTCACCCGATTTGGTTCTTCCATAGGTTTTCCTTTGTTAGGCTACTTTCGCTCATCCTGCGCGCTTTCGCAAGGGCGCTAAGGCGAGGGTTTGGGAAGGAGTAACGCCTCAGTGACTACGGGGCTGCCGGCTGAAGCCGGCGTTCCGGACGCGCGGAACGCCGCCTTTAGGCCGCCACGCCCGCCGTCACTAACCGATTACGGGAAGGAGGGAATTAGGGGTTGACGCAGACGATCACCAATGGTACGATGCGCCTGAGCATGAGCGGGACGCAAGACCAATTCTCCTTCACTATCGCGGCGACAATAAACCGGCACTGCGTCAAGAGGTAAACCAATCCATATCAATAAACCATGCAGACTCCGGGAAAATTTGCCGATGGCCTCGCAGAAGATCGCAAGATTGAACCGCTGGAAGCAAACCTGCTGGAAGCCTTAAGGCGCCTGCCCGCAGGCACCCTGGCCAATGCGATTGAGACTTTTCAGAGGCGCTTGCGCAATGAAGGCTTTGTTGACCACACCGTGCATTGCCTCTGTCCGCGCCTTGAGCCGATGGTTGGCTATGCGGCCACGCTGCGGATTCGCGGTTCAGCGCCTCCGACGGCGGGGGGGGTGTACCCGGAACGGACCGACTGGTGGGATTACGTCTTGTCCCTGCCCGTGCCCCGGGTGGCAGTGGTGCAAGATATAGCCACTCGTCCCGGGCTCGGCTCGCTAATAGGAGCCGTGCACATGAATATTCTGCGAGCGCTCCAATGTGTTGGCGTGGTCACCAACGGCGGGGTGCGCGATCTGCCGGCGGCCGAGAGCGCCGGATTCCATTACTTTGCCGGCGGCTTGGCGGTGTCGCACTCTTATGTTCACATCGTCGAGATCGGACAGCCGGTCGAAATCGGCGGACTTAAGATCCACTCCGGCGATTTGCTTCACGGGGATTGCCATGGTATCCAATCCGTTCCCCTGACCATCGCCGCTGAGATTCCGGCCATCGCGGCGGAAATCGACGCTAAAGAACGGGCCATCATCGCCCTCTGTCGCTCGCCGGAGTTTTCGCTCGAAAAACTCCGGGCCGCCATCGCGAAAGGCTGAACCGCCATGCTGCCGTGAGAGGGAGCAGCCCAGTCCATGTCGCGCTTTTCCATTCGCCATCCTTACGTGATCATCGTGGCCTGCCTCATCGTATGCGTCGTCGGCCTGACCAGCCTGCTCCGTATGCCGGTGGACCTGTTTCCGCCCATCAAAATCCCGGTCGTCGTGGTGGCAACATTTTTTTCGGGCATGCCACCGGAGCAGGTCGAGAACGACATCACCGGGCGATTTGAACGTTTTTTCACGCTGGCCGCCGGCCTGGATCACATTGAATCGCGCTCCCTCAGCGGAGTGAGCCTGATCAAGATTTTTTTCCAGCCCAGAGTCAACCCGGACGCTGCCGTGACAACGATCGCGAACCTGGCGATGGCAGACCTGCGACGGCTACCGCCCGGGACACTGCCGCCGGTGGTGCTCAAGTTCGATGCTTCGAGCCTCCCGGTTTGCCTGGTGACCTTGAAAGGCAAGGGACTCAATGAGACGCAATTGCGCGATCTGGGGCAGTTTGAGGTGCGTGATCAGATGGCAAACGTCCAGGGCGCCTCCGTACCCCAGCCTTTCGGCGGCCGCTATCGGCAGATTATGGTTTATGTGGACCCCCTGAAGCTGGAGGCATATGGGCTAAGCGTGATGGATGTCGTGCGGCGGGTAAACGACGCCAATCTGATCCTGCCCGCGGGGGACGTGAAGATCGGCCCCTTCGACTACAACGTCTATGCCAACAGCCAAATCAACGCCATCCAGGAAATCAACCGAATTCCGCTCAAAAGCGTTGGCCAGGCCACGGTGTTGGTGGGTGACGTCGGCCAAGCCGAGGACGCCTCCCAGATTCAGAACTGTATCGTCCGGGTGGACGGCCAGCCATCGGTCTATCTGCCGGTACTCAAGCAAGGGGGTGAGGACAACACCATTGCAGTAGTGGACGGCATCAAGAAAGTGGTGCGAAACTTGGTGGATGTCCCAAAAGAACTGGCGCCCGATGTCGTATTCGATCAGTCGCTCTTTGTCCGCTCGGCAATTCGCAACCTCATCGATGAAGGGCTGATCGGCTTGCTTCTGACGGGGCTGCTGATCCTCGTTTTCCTCGGCAGCCTGCGCGCAACGGCGGCGGTGTTTCTGTGCATTCCGCTCTCGGCGCTGGCCGCATTCATTGGCTTGTCCTTGGGCGGTAGCACCATCAACGTGATGCTGCTGGGCGGGCTGGCGCTGGCCTTTTCCCGGCTCATCGACAATTCAGTCGTCGTGCTGGAAAACATTTTCCGCCACCTCGAAAGTGGGGAACCCCCGCACATCGCGGCAGAGCAAGGTGGTAAAGAAGTGGCCCTGCCGGTTCTGGCGGCGACGTTCGCGACAGCGGTGGTATTTTTTCCGGTGACATTCCTCTACGGCGTCAGCCGCTTCCTCTTCACGGCGCTGGCTCTGGGCGTCGTGTTATCGCTGTTCGCCTCTTATTTCGTGGCGCTAACGGTCGTGCCACTGTTCTGTGCCAAATTGCTTAAAGCTCATGGGCAAGGGTCCGCTGGCGGGCCGGTCGAGCGCAAGGGTTGGGGCCGGCGGTTCAATGACTGGTTCAATCGCAAGTTCCAGCAAATGCTCGACCAATATGCGGCGGTGTTGAACCTAGCGCTGATTCGGCCCGCGGCTACGGTACTGGGGATCACCGGTTTGTTCGTATTAAGCCTGGCCGTGTATCCATTCATCGGGAAGGCATACTTCCCGCAGACCGACCCGGGCCAGTTCGTCATTAACATCAAGGCCCCTACCGGCCTGCGTCTGGAATTGACCGATAAACTCGTCGGCAAGGTCGAGGGCATCGTCAGGCAAGTCGTTCCGGCTAAGGACATCAAGATCGTGGTGGCTAACATCGGTGTCATGCCGGGCTTCTCCTCCATCTACACCCCCAACTCCGGCCCGCACACGGCGTTTATTCAGGTGGGTCTCCAACCTCACTCTCATCAGAGTTCCTTTGAGTACATGCAACGCGTGCGCCAGCGGGTCAAACGCGATCTGCCCCAAGTAACTGCCTACTTCCGCACCGGCGGCCTCGTGGGCGCCATCCTTGACCTGGGGATGCCCGCACCCATGGATATCGCCGTCAGTGCCCTGGATCTGGCGGCCGCGCACGCGACCGCGACCCAAATCGCGCAGAAGGTCCGTCGTCTGCCGGGCGTCAGTGACGTGCTGGTGCCACAAGACATGGATTACCCGGCGTTGAATTTAAATATCGATCGCGTCCGCGCCGATCAATTGGGCTTGAGCGCAAAAGAGGCGGTGAGCAGCGTTATCACGGCGCTGACTTCCGATGCGATGATCGCCCCGAGCTACTGGGTGGACCCCAAAACCGGCAATGATTACTTTCTCACCGTGCAGTACCCCGAGGATTACGTGAAGAATCTGGCGGCGCTCAGCGCACTGCCGCTGCGGGCGGCGCGGTTGCTCAAGACGACCCGGCTGGAGAATCTGAGCCAAATCTGGCGGTCACAGGCGCCGACCGAAGTGGATCATTACCAGTTGCGGCGCGTCGTGGACGTTTACGTGGCGCCGAACGGCGAGGACCTCCAGGGAGTCTTTAACGGGGCGCAGAAGGTGATTCGCCAGACCCCCTTGCCCGAAGGGGTGCGTGTATCGGTGCGAGGTTCGGTGCAAGCCATGCGCACCTCGTTTAAAAGTTTCGGCCTCGGGCTGATTCTGGCCACCTTGTTGGTCTATCTCATCCTGGCAGCACAGTTCGAGTCGTTCCTGGACCCGTTGCTGATCTTGCTGGCAGTGCCAACCGGGTTGACCGGCGTTTTACTGATGCTTTTTTTCACCGCTACCACTGTCAACGTGATGTCATTGATGGGCGTTGTGATGATGGTAGGCATCGTCGTGTCTAACAGCATCCTCATCGTTGAGTTTACACGGCGTCTCCGGCGAGAGGGCAAGCCCTTGCGCGAAGCGGTCTCGCTGGCGTGCCGGGTGCGCCTCCGTCCCGTCCTGATGACGTCGCTGGCGACGCTCATAGGGTTGCTGCCGCTGGCGGCCAAGCTGGGCACGGGCAGCGAGGCCTATGCTCCTTTGGCACGGGCCATCATTGGCGGCCTGGCGGCCTCAGTGGTGCTGACGGTTTTCATAGTACCCGCTGCGTATTATTCCATTTATCGGCGACAGACACCCAACCTGCCCGAAGGCGCAGCCCCGGATGCCCAGGAAAGCCACCCAACGACTTGAGGACCACTGCTGGTCTCACTGGTCTCATCGCAGCCCCCATTTCGCTGTCATTTCGCTTGCTTTCGGACAGCTTTATCTCAGCATCAAACCAGAATGCTATGTGTCTGAAACTGGCCGTTCGGGTCAGAATGAACCTTGTATTGTGTTTTTGGGTTTGTGCCGTTGCGTTCGCTGAGTGTTCCGTGAACGGAGAGCCGCCGGGCCAATCCGCTGTTTCCAACTCCGCCACATCGGAAGTCACAGCTCAAGGCCGCTGGGCTTTCACACCGGCACGGGACCAGTTTAATCCCCAGGCCTTGCTCGATTTGCGCGCGCTCAATGAGCAGATCGCCGGCCAGCACGGCTTCCTCACCCGCTCCAAAGACGGTAATGACTTTTCCTTCAGCGATGGGACGCCGGCCCGCTTCTGGGCAGTCAACGACTTCGCATTCGACAAAGACCCGGCCCGCCACGCCCGGTTTCTGGCCAAACGCGGTATCAACATGGTCCGCTTCCATTGCAACATCACCCCAACCGGCAGTGACCTGATGGAAATTGACCAGGCGGACCGCGACCATCTCTGGAAAGGAGTGGCCGCCATGAAGAAAGAAGGCATCTACGTGACTTACTCGCCTTATTGGGCCGGGCCGGCGCGCGTCAAACCCTCGATGGGCATCCTCGACACAGGCGGCGCCGGCAATTGGGGCCTGCTATTCTTCGATCGCAAGCTCCAGGAGGCCTACATGCATTGGCTAAAACTGGTGCTCACAGAGAAGAACCCCTACACGGACATCCCGCTGGCCCAGGACCCCGCCCTGGCCATCGTCGAAATCCAAAACGAAGACTCGCTCCTCTTTTGGACCAGCCAGGCCATTAAAGGCTCGGCAAAAAAGGAACTGCGCCGCCAATTCGGTGGTTTTTTGGTCCGCAAATACGGCTCACTCGAAAAGGCGGCTCAGGCCTGGAACGGGGCGGCGCCGTCTCCAGACCAGGATGCGCCCGACAACTTCGCCCAGGGCGAGGCGGCGCTCTACATTGTTTGGCAGTTGACTCAGCACGGCGGCAGCGCAGGCCAGCAACAGCGCTGTGCCGACCAGATGCAGTTTCTCACCGAGACCATGCGCGATTTCAACCGGATGATTGGCGAGTACCTGCGAAACCAACTTAGATGCAAGCAACTCGTCAACGCCGGTAACTGGCGCGCGGCTGATAATGTCGTCATGCTCGATGCGGAGCGGTGGTCCTACACCGCCAACGATGTGATGGCCGTCAACCGCTACTATGGCGGGCTTCATGAAGGAAAAGATAGCGGGTGGGCCATCATCAATGGAGACCGCTTCACCGATGACAGCGTCCTGCTTCATCCTCGCGAGTTCCCGCTGACTCTCAAGCAGGTGGATGGCTTCCCGATGCTCGTCACCGAGAGTTCCTGGGTTCCGCCACAAGGTTACCAATCCGAGGGGCCGTTTCTGGTGGCTGCCTATCAATCCTTGACGGGTATCGACGCGTTTTACTGGTTCGCAACCGGCGAGGAGGACTGGCGCCAGCCTGGCTCGGCCAATGGTTTTATGCCTTCCGAAGGCAAATGGGTGTGCGCCACACCGATGCTGATGGGCCAGTGGCCGGCGACGGCATTGATGTACCGGCGCCGCTATATCGCCGAAGGCCAGCCGGTGGTGTACGAACAACGCGCGCTCGACGACCTCTGGCGCCGCCGAATGCCTATCATCGCCGAGGACGCCGGCTATGACCCTAACCGCGACAAAGGGGAGCGCTCGAAGGAATCGAATATTAAAGATGGCGTGAATCCTTTGGCCTACCTCGTTGGTCCTGTCCTGGTAAAATACGGGGGCGACCCATCTCAGAGCCATGTAACCGACCTGCGCCCATTCATCCAGGAGGACAAGAAGCGGATTGAATCTATCACCGGCCAGTTACAAATGGATTACGGCAACGGGCTCTGCACCTTGAATGCGCCCAAGGCGCAGGGGGTAACTGGTTTTCTAAGCACACAACGCGATTTCAAGCTCGCTGCCATCGATATTCAATCCGGCAACGATTATGCCACCGTCCTGGCAGTTGCGATGGATGATAAGGCATTGACAGAGTCCGCTAAAATCCTCGTGCAGGTTGGCACAACGGAACGGCCACTGGATTGGAAAACCAAGCCCGTCCAGCTCCATGGCCGTCCCGGCGAAGAAGTGGTCAGCTTCGGCCATGCGCCCTGGATGATTGTGCAGGCGGACGTAACGGTCATCATCCGCAACCCTGATATTACAACAGCAACCGTCCTGGACCCCAATGGAATGCCGCTCAAAGATATCCCGCTGGAAAGTTCCGGCGATCAAAAACGGTTCAAGTTCCCAACCGATGCGCTTTATGTCGTGATGCACTGAGAGGGCCGAGTTCACGAAGCCCGGTCTCCCTCCGTCTCTCTCTGTGAATTGGCAACTCGACAGCCGCCTTTTCTGCCGCGATTATTCACCGAGTCGAAACGCTCAGATTTGCCTTAAGGGACACCGATGGAACAAACGCAGAAGGTCGAACCGACAACCGCGCCGGGGGTTCAATCCCGGCCACCCAAGCGCCCCATTTGGAGGCGCTGGCCCGTGATTTTGATCGGAACGGCGGTCCTGGCGTTGTTGTTCTTCTTTGGCTTCTGTTACCTGGTCGAAACCTTTACACACGAAACGACTGACGATGCCTTTCTCGACGCAAATATTGTTACCATAGCCCCAAAGGTGGCTGGCCGCATCCAAGCCGTGCAGGTGGATGATAATGAAGCGGTCAAGAAGGGGGATTTGCTGGTGCAAATCGATCCGAGAGACCTCCAGGTCGAGCTTGACCAAAAGCGCGCCGCTTTGGATTCCGCCAAGGCAAACGTCAATTTGATCAAAGCCAGCGTCGATTTGTTCCAGACGCAAATCGCGACGGCTGAGGCCACCGTCAAACAGAGCCAGGCGGAAGCGGCGGCTTCGCAAGCCCTGGCCGAACGGGCGGCCTCGGACCTGAAGCGGGCGCAGGAGCTGATAGGAAACCGCACGATCTCTCCGCAGGAATTTGATACAGCCAAAGCGAGCGCCGCGGCGGCGGAGGCCAATCTGAAAGCGGCTCTTGAGAAGGCGGCCAGCGATCAATCGAAGGTGGCGCAGGCCCAGGCCCAATTCCAGGCCGGGCGCATGGGCTACGAACGGGCGCAGGCTCAAACCCGCCAGGCCGAATGGGATGTCCAGGCCGCCCAACTCAATGTCTCCTACACCCAAGTCAAAGCCCCAGAGGACGGGCGTGTGACGAAAAAATCGGTCGAGAAAGGCAACTACGTCCAGGCGGGGCAAAGTCTGATGGCTTTGGTGCCCAACCGCCTGTTCGTTACGGCCAATTTCAAGGAGACACAACTGGTCCACATCCGCGCCAACCAACCGGTGCGCATCACCATTGATTCATTGGCCGGCCAGGCCTTTAACGGGCACGTGGGCAGCGTCATGGCCGGCAGCGGAGCGCGCTTCAGCCTGCTGCCCCCCGAAAACGCCGTCGGCAACTATGTGAAGGTAGTGCAGCGGGTGCCAGTTAAGATTCTATTCGATGAACCTCTCAGTACTGGTCACACCCTCGGACCAGGGATGTCCGTCGTCCCGTCGGTGCAAGTCTCCAGTTTTACAATTTCCCAGGACCTCCTTGCGCCGGCCGCTGCTCTAGCCGGGCTGCTCCTTGGCGGGCTCTGGTTGTGGTTGGCGCAAAGAAGGAGGTGAAAAGCTGACATGGCTGAGGGCACACCAACCATGGCGGGCGGCGCATCCGGGCAGTGGCGTCCGAGCCATAATCCGTGGGTGATTGCCGTTGCGGTGATGGCAGCCACTTTCATGGAGATTCTCGATACCTCCGTCGCCAACGTGGCCTTGCCGCACATTGCCGGCAACCTCTCGGTGACCCCCGAAGAGGCCACCTGGGTCTTGACAAGTTATCTGGTTTCCAATGCCATCGTGCTGCCTATCACCGGCTGGCTCGGGATGTTCCTCGGGCGGCGCCGCCTTCTGACCACTTGCATTGCTATCTTTACCGTGGCCTCAGTCCTCTGCGGCATAGCGCCCAATCTGCAATTCCTCATCATCGCTCGCGTCATTCAAGGCGCCGGTGGCGGCGCGCTCATCCCGGTCTCCCAGGCGGTGTTGCTCGAAAGTTTCCCTCCAGAAAAACGCGGCGTCGCCATGGCCACCTTCGGCATGGGCGTGGTCGTCGCCCCCATTTTAGGCCCCACCTTGGGCGGGTGGATTACTGACAACTATTCCTGGCGCTGGATTTTTAATATCAACGTGCCCGTGGGGTTAATGGCCATCTTGATGGTCCAGGCCTTTGTCGAAGACCCGCCCTATATCCGCTTTGCCCGCATCGAGCGCATTGACTTCGCCGGCTTCGGTCTGCTGGCGCTTTGGCTGGGCACCTTGCAGATCATCCTCGATAAGGGCCAGCAGGAGGATTGGTTCGCCTCGGTTTGGATTCGCTGGTTCGCGGTAGTCTCGATTTTTGCCTTCCTGGGGTTTGTGGTCCGCCAGCTCACCATTGCCCATCCCATCGTCGATCTGTGCGTCCTCAAGAATCGCAACTTCGCCGCCGGGGTCCTGCTCATTACCACCTTGGGCGCCGTGCTTTATGGGACCACGGCGGCCCTGCCGATCTTTTTGCAGACGCTCATGGGGTACCCGGCCCTGGAAAGCGGCCTGGCCCTCAGCCCGCGCGGCGTCGGGGCTTTTATCACGACCTTCATTGTTGGCCGGCTCGTCGGGCGGGTTCGCAACCGCGTGCTTATCGCCTTCGGCTTTGGTTTGCTGGCGCTGTCTTCCTTTTGGCTGGGGCATATCGATCTGCAAATCGGCTTGTGGAACGTCATCTGGCCCAGCGTGCTCAACGGCGTTGCTATCAGCTTCATCTTTACCCCTTTGACTACCGCCGCAGTCGGCCATTTGCGCCAGGAACAAATGGGCAACGCCACCGGTATTTATAACCTCATGCGCAATCTGGGCGGCAGTTTCGGCATCGCCCTGGTCAGCACCATGATCATCCGCCGCGCCCAAGTCCACCATGCCTATATGGTCGCTCACTTGACCCCCTTCAACACTGTCTATGTCCAGACCGTCGCCGGGCTGACCCGCGCCCTCACGCCCCAAAGCGGGCCGGTCCTGGCCCACGCGCAAGCCCAGGGCCTTATTTATAACCTCTTGCAGGGCCAGGCCAGCCTCTGGGCCTTTGTCGAGAATTTCCGCCTGTTCGGCGTGTTTTCTCTCTGCTGTATCCCGATGGTGTTCCTCTTCAAGAGGGTCTCGCGAAAAGCCGCCCCAGGCATCGGCCATTGACCCATTCGATCGAGACAATTAAGGTCCCCACTGGCCTTTGGCGACCGACAAGCCAGGCACGCCAAGTCTTACAATGAAGAATCCAAAATGCTCAATGCTCGATGCCCAATGACCCCGCCCCCAGCAGTCCCCCAACATGAACTACACCTTAATGTGGCCAATGGTTCTCCCTCTCCCACTAAAACCTCTTTCTTGTTGCCGCTCCAATGCCGCCCCATTAGCTTCGATTTCAAATGCTTGCCTCTCCTCTCTCTCGCCGCTCGATGCTCCGCCGAACCGCCCTCGCCGCAGCGGGCGCCGCTTTAACCCCCAACCTCGCCCCGTTGCTCGCCGACCCCGCTCAGCGCCGCTTCAAAATTGGCGCTTGCGATTGGTCTATCGGCAAAATGGGCGACCCCACGGCATTCGACCTCGCCCGCCAAATCGGCCTGGACGGCGTCCAGGTGAGCCTGGCCACCGCCGCAAACGGGATGCGCCTGCGCCTGCCCAAGGTGCAACAGCAGTATAAAGACGCCGCCAAAGACGCCGGCCTCCACATCGCCTCACTGGCCATCGGCGAACTCAACGAAATCCCTTTCAAGAGCGACCCGCGCACCATCCAATGGGTCAGCGACAGCATCGATGTCTGCCAGGCCCTCGGACTGCGCGTCGTCTTGCTCGCCTTCTTCAGCAATGACGATTTGCGCGGTGATAAAGCCGGCACAGACGAAGTCGTGCGCCGGCTCAAAGCGGTCGCCCCCAAAGCCGAGAAGGCCGGCGTCGCCCTGGGCATCGAAAGCTGGCTCAGCGCCGACCAGCACATCGAGATTCTCGACCGCGTCGGGTCACCCGCCGTCAAAGTCTATTACGACCTCTGCAACTCCAACGATATGGGCTACGACATCTACCGAGAAATCCGCCAGCTCGGCCACCGCATTTGCGAATTTCACGCCAAAGAAAATGGCGCCCTGCTTGGCCAGGGCAAAGTCGATTTCAAAAAGGCGCGCGTCGCCATGGACGACATCCAGTATGCGGGTTGGATTCAAATCGAAGGGGCCGTCCCTCCCGGCAAACCCATCCTGCAAAGCTACCAGGCCAACTGCCGCTTCATGCGCCGGACCTTCAGCGAATCCTGAGCTTGAAGAACGGCCTTGTAATCGGTTAGTGACGCCGGGCGCTGCCGCCTAAAGGCGGCGTTCCGCGCGTCCGGAACGCCGGCTTCAGCCGGCAGCCCCGAGTCACTGAGGCATTACACGGCCTTTGATTGGTAACTTTAAATCGATGAAGTACCGAATTACATTGGTCGAGAATCTGTTGTGAGGAATGGTTCATTTGCAGTTCATTCGTTCATTCGCTTCTTAGCAATGGCCCTCACCGCGACATCTGCCCCAGCTTCCCCGCCAATTCCGCAGTCGCTTCGCTCACCTTGAGCTTTCGGCTGAAAAGTATTTCCGGCAACGTCAGGCTCTGGTCGTAGTACACCAGATTCGCATCGATGTCCGGCGCAAGCAAATCCCCCTTCACCGCCGCGCCCCCATAGAGCCCTTCCTTGTCCGTATAGACCCGAATCAGCGGCTCAAGCGAGGACACCCCCGCTTCCGTGCCGCGGCTGATATCCCCGGCCGTCCCGGCCGCTTCCCCGCTGACCTTGACCGTTCCCTGCGCCAGCAACTGCACCGCATTCGTGTTCATCAACAGCAGCACCACAAACGACTGCTGCCCCCCTATCTGGAAACCCAGGCTCGCCTCGTTAGCCTTCAAAAACGCCGGCGGTCCCCACTGCCCGTTCCGGGGATTGCGCACCATCGCAATGCCGCTGCCGCCCTGGTACGCGAAAATAAAACCCGCCTTCGTCCGGTCCAGCAGAACGATCCCCTGGGCCGCCCGCAGCATCGGCGCCGGGATGCTCCTATCCGCCTTGGCTTGCATCGCCTCCAACTTCACCGTCAACTTCCGTATGCGGTAATCCAAATCTGCCCTCTCTAAACCCGCCGCCGGCAAAGCCAGACCGAGCAGAAAAATGCTCAAAAAGAGAACTTTCATGACCGCATCATGCATCAATGCCAAAGCCCTGGCAACAAGCCATTCCCCATGGCTCAGACTGGCAGCAAAGCTGCTCTCGGACTTTGCGCCCGGCCAGTGGACAAAGTCGCGCCGCGTAGCGGTGCCGTGCCGGTAGGGCGCCCATTTCACCATCGAACAGTTCCTCGACGATTGCCGCGCTCGCTCCGGCTCCGACGAAACCTTCGAGCAGGCCTACATGTGCAACCCACTCGGCGCCCAAACCAACGCCATCGTCCAATGGTCCGCCATCGAACGCTGCCGCTCCGATTACCCCATCGACCGCGTCCACCTCGAAGCCCAGGACGTCCTCCGCCTCTTCGGCCAGTTTAATCCCCGTTCTGCCGATGACCGCGAAGAAAAAATCCAACTGTTCCTCCACCAAAAGTTCCCAGCCCTCCTCGGAGGGACGAGTCCCTTGAGTTCCCCCAATCGCTCCGCCGAGTTCCGTCTCGGTTTCGATGTCGCCGCCTCCGGCCAGGGCGACCTCGCCGCTTTCTATATCGATGCTCCCGAAGCCTCCCAACTCTCTCTCCGCGCTCTAATCACCGCCCGCACCGAAGACTGGCATTTCCTCAAAACCGTTCTCTTCTACCTCCTCCGCCGCTTGCCTCGTCTCCGCGCCGCAGGAGATGAGTCCGGCCTTGGCCGCCAAATTTGCTGGGAAGCCGCTTCCCAATTCTCCAGCCGATTCCTCAAGGTCAACCTCGCCTCCAAAAAACACGACCTCGGCTTCGCTCTCATGAACCAGCTCTCCACCGCTGAAAAACGCTTCCCCCGCAGCGAGCAAGACATCGCCGCCGATTTCTTCGCCCTTCGCAAAAGTTACACCGGCACAAAATGGATTTTCACCGAAGGCCGCAACACCTTTAACCCTGCCAGCCACTGCGACATCGCCTGGGCCGCCGCCCTCGCATCCCACACCCACGCCAACCAAAAAGAGGAACCCTGGGCCTATGTCTGTTAGTAATCGCGCCACCATCCCCAATCCTATGCCCGGCAAACTCCTCCGCCTCCCTCACCAAATCCGCGACCAGCTCAACCACCGCCTCAATGACGGCGCCTCCGGCGCCCAAATCCTCAAATGGATCAATGCCCTGCCCAAGGTTCAGGCCATCCTCAAAACCCAGTTCGATGGACGGCCCATTACCAAACAAAACCTCTCCAAGTATTGCAAAAAATCTCTCCCTCGCTGGCAAATGCGCCAGGCCGCCTTGGAATTTCTCTCCGATGCCGGCCCGGACCTGCCTCGCCCGCCCAGCACGAATCCGGCCCGATGCTCGATAACCTCGTCCATTACCTCCTTCTGGGTCTTGCCGCTCTTGCCCAGGATTCCCCCGTCGCCCACGACCCCAATGCCGAACTCCGCCAAATCCACGAGTTCCTCACCGGCGTCGTCGCCCTTAGACGCGGCGAACTCGTCTCCCGCCGCCTCACCCTCGAACAACAGCGCCTTTCCATCACCCAATCCAAATCCCAGCAAGAGCTCGACCAGCTCTTCTGGGCCTGGACCAAACGCCCCGACATCAACTCCAAACTTTACCCCCATCGCGACCCGGAAAAAGAGCGCCGCAAAGTCGTCCACCTCATCGACCAGCAACTCCTGGGCATCTCCAAACCCGTCGAGGACCTCCCCGACCCCGATCCCCTCGCCTACATCTAACCACATCCAATCCCACACGGCACAACGATGCCCCCAATTCAAATCTCCTCACCATCCGTCACTGCTCTCGCCCATTTGCGCTCGGCGATTGGCGATTGGCTATCGCTATTTGCCATCTGCTTATTTCCCACCCCCTCGAACGCACCCGCCCCCCCAAACCCCTGGTCGCCCATGCCCCTTTCAAAGTCAATGAAAGTCAACCCTGGTCAACCCTGGTCCAACCAAAAAATCCCCGGCCCGCAAATACATGACCATTTCACCCATAATTGACCCTCCCGCCTCTTCTCCGCATTACCCCGCCTTAATTTGCGCTCGGCCATTTGCTATCGGCTATTGGGGTACGTTGGAGCAAACCGCGGCATCTCGAAATGAACAAGAAGCGTCTGCTCACGTTGCGGCCACATCTGGACATGAGCATGATTCGCGAGTCAGACTCGCGGCGGGGCAGGGACGGCTTTGCCCCCGAGTTGGAAGCGCGCTCGACACGGTTTTCGGGGACAGGCCACCCGAGCCTACCGGCGTGACGCAGGATTAAAAATGATAACCGACACTAAAGGAGACCGTTGGGGTAAAAAGGCGATAGCTGCCGTTGACGGATGGGTTCACCGATCCTTGCACGTTGCGGTACGCTCCGCCGATGATCTGGCCCGCCAAAGCCCAATCGAAATGCTGCCCGCGATGCCCAACTCCAAGGCTGCCGACATGCAGGTTCGTGTCCGGCACCAGAGGCGTATAATACTGGTCCGGGGTGGAGGCTTCACTGTAAAAATAACCTGCGCTGACGTAATAACCGCATCCAAGCTGGCGCGTGACGCCAAATTCATAGAAGAAACTGGACTGCCAATTCAACGGCAGAGCGCCAACCCCATCGATGACCGCGCTCTTGACTCTGTCCCAATCTGTCCAATCGATATCCACCTCGAAATTCCAATTGGTCGTTGGGCGGAAAGAAACTCCACCGCTAACCATCTGAGGGAAATCAAGGTGAGTTTTGGTCGATGCGGGCGGGGGCAGGAAAGGGGACGCCGGATTGAAAGAGGCGGTTCCGTTATAATCCATGGTGGTCGCGCTAAAGTATTTTGCGCCGAACGACCACATGGCATGCGGTTGCCACAAAATACCGGCATTGAAACCGTAAGCCCAATCCCGGCCTTTGAACTTAAGCTGGTAGGGAGACACCAGGATGCCCTGGTCCAATTCCGCCTGCGAATAATTGAACGTCGGGCCCACCGCGATAGAGAGCGTGGAGAGTGGGCGCCAAGCAACAACCGGATTGATGGTCAGGTAGGTCAGATCGGCCTTGAGCCCCGCGCTGCGGAACGGCGCGCTATCCGGCCATTCCATTCCCAACCCGAACGGGGCGTAAACCCCCAATCCGAAGGAAAACGGCTGGCCCTTGGGCGTAAAAGCATAATCCAGTTGCGGTACGGGAATGATGTTTCGTTTATTCTGCGTGACCTGCCCCGAGGGCGATTTGTAATCCGCATCGATGCCGAGGTAAAAGAGCGATCCCACTTGGACGTTCTGGCCGTCCAGTTGGGTGATTCCGGCCGGGTTATAATAGATGGCCGCAGGATCATCCGCTGTGGCAACGAATGCGTTGCCACGCCCAATCGCCTCGGCATCCTGGTTGGGGATCCGCGAACCGATCGCCAAACACTCCCTCGGCCATTGACTCAGGCCCAGGACCAAAACCACAAACAGTTGATTTAATCGCGCATGGCTAAGCCGAATCCGCGCGAACTTCGGTGTATTTGCCATAATTTATGTCTTTTATTTAGATTACAGTGTCCTGAAACCAACCCGCAGAAAGGCTGCGCGGGCGATGATTCTGCTACAAGAGCAACTACCGCACCAACTGTGTTGCCCATGGGGGCGTACCGTGGCCGCGCGTCATTGGAGCTTGGATCAGCGGGAGACTTTTGGTTTCCTATACACCAACGAATCTGGATGGCTCAGGTTTCGGCCTGATTTAGGCACGGTTATTGCGCAAATGGTTGCACGCATGCAAGAAATCTCCGATCTGCCGATGGCGACGACATCGATACCCCTGGCCAGTGCGGTGACTTTCAAGACCAGCAGTGGCATCGAAGGCCAGGCAACTGTCGCGCGCCTTACACCCCACTCCGTCTCGTTCGAGATGTACGGTCCGGGAATTGTTCTCAGAGTATCGGAGGTGTTAAATGACTTCGAAATACTTGCTGGCAAGCGCCCGGTTTACAGTGGCAAAGCGGTCGTCAGCAGCCTGGTCAATACCGGCACGGCCACAGCATGCGAAGCAGCTCTGCCTACACCGCTGCCAGGGTGGGGCTCCCTTGCGCTCCACGACCCGGAGGAGATTTATTTAAATGGCTTCGGGGAGTTCCTGAAGTGCTGGCAAAAGTTTTATCGGCTAAATCATGATTACAAGGTCGTCATCGCCGATCTCCAAACATTTCTATCCAGCTTGCGTTTATGGCTCGAACAGGTGGAACTGACTCTCCAAGCCTCCGCGTCTATGGACCGGACCAGAATTGAGTCGGACATCGCGCATGGGTTGCGAAGCCAGGTGGCTTCTACCCTGGGCAACATCTTTGAGCGTTTTGAGGCGATATGCGCCAGGATCGAACCCGATTTCCAGGCGGCCCATCGCGCTTTTGGCCAGCGTCAACTCCACCCTCACTTGCTGTGCGCCCCCTTCATTCACCGCACGTACGCTAAGCCACTGGGCTACGCAGGTGATTACGAAATGATGAACATGATTTTTCGCAACGGTCTGGAGGGAAACTCGCTTTACGCTAAACTAACCAACGCCTATTTGCTCGATCAGATTGGACCGCAGGCGGTGAGAAACCGCGCCGATTATCTCTGCGGCAAGATCACTGAGGAAACCTGCCGGATTGCGAGACTCGGACGAACAGCAAGGATTTACAATATCGCCTGCGGCCCCGCCCGAGAGGTGGAGAATTTTCTCTCTGGACATCCGCTGGCCGATTGCGCGGAGTTTCATCTGTTGGATTTTGATTCGGAAACCTTGGGATATGCCGGCGCCCGAATGGAGCATGTCAAAAAGAGACATCATCTCAAGACTTCAGTAGCCCTGGTCAAGAAATCGGTCCACCAAATGTTGAAAGCCAACGGCAAACCGGTTGCGGGCGAGGAGGGCTATGACCTGATTTATTGCTCTGGCCTCTACGACTACCTCAATGATCGTGTTGTCAAAGCCGTCAATACGTACCTCTACGACCACTTGCGTCCAGGCGGGTTGTTGACCGTGGGCAACTTTGCCCCAAACATGCCCGTCAGAAACTTCATCGAGCACTTTCTGGAATGGTTTCTGATTTATCGCGATGCCAGGCAACTCGCTGCTTTGGCTCCGGAGCAGGTCTCACCCAACCAGTGCAAAGTGGTGGCCGAGCCGACCGGAACAAATATTTTCCTGGAAGTCCGCAAGCCTTTATGAGCGCTCCAGAGATCCAAAGGGCCTACTGGGAGCAAAATCAGCGCGATTACATCCGCAACGCGGTCTTTGGCTCAATCGTTTCGATTCCGCTCAACTTGTCTTGCTCGGTCATGGACTACTACATGTACCCGGACAAAATGTGGGCCTTCTTCAAGCTGCGCGTGCTCTGCGGCATTGTGACGCTGCTGGTGTGGGCATGGTTCAAGAGCCCGCGGCCCTGCCACCGCCGAATCTTTGGGGTTACCTGGTTTATGGGGCCGTTGATGATGATTCTTTGGATGATCTATACGCTCCCCGATCCGCTCTCGCCCTATTACGCCGGCTTGAACATCATCCTTCTGGCTATGGGTTTGATTTCACCATGGACTTACAGACAGAATTTCTTCATCACCATCTTTGTGCTGGCCATGTACGTGCTGGTTTCCTTTGCCCGGCCAGTTCAACAACCGGTCAAGTACATCCTCAACAACACCACCTTCCTGTTTCTCACCGCCGCGTTCGTTGTGATGGGCAGCGTGAGCAACGCCCGCCAACGCTTTCAGGAATTCACACTGCGATGGGAACTCGACAAAAGCCGGCGCGCCATGGAAGAGACCAATCGCAAGCTGATGGAATTGGATCAGATTAAAAGCCGCTTTTTCGCCAATATCAGCCACGAGCTGCGCACGCCCTTGACATTGCTCATTGCCCCCCTGGAAAAAATGCTGCAGCGCTTCAACCTGGATGCCCAAACCAAAGACCTGCTGGCCACCATGCATTCCAACGGCATGCGGCTGCTCAAGCTCATTAATGACCTGTTGGATTTGGTTCGGCTGGAATCTGGCCGGATCGAAATTAAAAAGGAACCGGTGCAAATCAGCGAACTAATCAAGGGCCTCGCTAGCGCGGCGCGCCAAGTGGCCGATGATAAGCGCATTGGCCTGGAAACACAGGCCGATCAGGTTCTGGGGGTCGTCCTGGCCGACCGTGACAAGCTCGAAAAGATCGTGTTAAACCTCTTGTTCAACGCCTTGAAATTCACATCCTCTGGCGGGAGGGTCGAGCTGAAGGCTGAAAGACAGGACTCGAAGTTGGTTCTCACCGTGGCGGACACCGGCATGGGAATCTCGCAAAAGAACCTCCCTCATGTGTTCGATCGCTTTTGGCAGGCGGACAGCTCCTCGAAGCGCAAATTTCAAGGCGCAGGTATCGGCCTGGCCCTGGTAAAAGAGTTGGCCGAAATCCAGGGCGGCGCCGTCTCCGTCCAAAGCCAGGAAGGCAAAGGCACAACCTTTACGGTGAGCCTCCCATACGAGAAAGCGGATGAGGTTAAGAAGGCAGGCGCCGATGAGGATTCGGTGGACGAGGATCAGCCATCCGAAAAGGCCAGCACAGTGGCATCCGAGGAGTGGCTGGCCAATCTCTACAGACGGGCGGAGCTGTTCCCAGCCTTGACCTCAGTCAACTCCTCCTTGCGACCCATCGAGCTTGCCCGCAACGGTCATGAGCAGACCCTCCTGGTGGCAGACGACGAGCCCGACATGCTCCGGTTCCTCAAATCGCAGTTGAGCTCCCACTACCATGTGCTTGAAGCGGTCGATGGCCAGCAGGCGGTCGAGAAGGCCTGCCAGTTCCTTCCAGACATTATCCTGCTGGACATGATGATGCCCGAGAAAGATGGATTGCAGGCTTGCCGCGAAATCCGCGAGCATACCTCAACCCAAAGCATCCCGATTGTCCTTCTCACGGCCCGGGCGGATGAGGAAACCAAGCTGGCCGCCCTCTCGGCAGGCGCCAGTGATTTCCTGGCCAAGCCCTTCTCGACAACCGAGCTTCACGTGCGCATCAAGAACCTCGTTGAATCCTATCAATACCAGCGCAAGCTCTCCAAGCAGAACCAGGTCCTCGAAACCACCATCGAGCAGCTCAAAGACACCGAAACACAACTCGTCCAAACCGAAAAACTGGCTTCCCTTGGCCGCATGAGCGCCGGCATTATCCATGAGATCAATAACCCGCTCAACTTTGCCACAACGGGACTCTTCACCCTGCGCAACAAAGGCAAATACCTCGCCCCCGAACAGCGGCCAGAATACGAAGAAGTGCTCAAAGACGTCGAGGAAGGCATCAAGCGCGTCAAGAATATCGTCTCGGACCTGCGCACTTTTTCTCATCCCGAAACCGAGAGCCAGGACCAGGTGGATGTAGCCGAGGTGGTGCGCGCCTCCTTGCGCTTCTTGAGCAACGAATGGCGCAACAAGGTCCAGATTCACCAAAACCTTCCGCCAGGCCATAGGATTTGCACCAACCAGAATAAGCTCACCCACGTTCTGGTGAACCTGCTCCAAAACTCCCTCGATGCCCTCAAAGGCAAGCAGTTTGCAGACGAGCAGCCTGCCATTTGGATCGAGGGCCTGCTTGAACCCGGTAAGAGCATCCTCGTGGTCCGCGATAACGGGACCGGTATCGACGCCAAGCATCTCGACAAGATTTTCGACCCCTTCTACACCACCAAAGATGTCGGCCAGGGCATGGGCCTCGGCTTGGCCATCTGCTACCGGATTGTCCAGGAATCCGGCGGCCGGATTAACGTTCGAACAGAACCCGGGAAGTTTTCAGAGTTTAGACTGGAGTTTCCCATCAAAGGATGACATGAGATCGATCAAAGCCAAATTGAATTTCGACCTAAGCATGACTAAGCGCATCTGTACGGAGCAGTCTGGGACATGCGCCACAATCCCAAAAACGTGGGTAATGACAAGGGTTAGAACCTGCGCTACCAAGCGCCGGCGCGAGCGGGCTAAACAGATACCCCCTTCCGAAGCGCAGAGGGGTCCCTCTGTGTGTAATCCATCCCACTAAAACCCACTCCTTATGGACAACCTTTACGACTACAAAAAATTTGCGATTCTCTACGTCGATGACGAGGAGAAATCGCTCAAGAACTTTGTCCGCGCCTTCGAGGACCAGTTCCGCATGTTCACCGCCACCAGCGCCCAGGACGGTCTTAAAATCCTCGAACAACACCACGCAGACATCGGCCTGCTCATGACCGACCAGCGCATGCCGGGCGAAAAGGGCGTCTGGCTCCTCGAACGAGCACGCCAGCTTGAACCACGCATCATCCGCATCCTCGCGACCGCTTATGCCGACATGGACGCCGCCATCGCCGCTGTCAATACCGGCGCCATTTACAAATACGTCACCAAACCCTGGGACCCCCCTCAACTCGAAACCACCCTCAAACGCGGCCTCGAGTTCTTCCTGGTCCAGCGCGAGCGAGACCAGTTGCTGCGCGAAAAACTCTCCGTCCTCCACAATATGATGATCGCCGACCGGATTGTCAGTCTGGGCCTCCTGGCCGCCGGCCTGAGCCATCACATCCGCAACGCCCTCGTCGCCGTCAAAACCTTCCTCGACCTCGCCCCAGCCAAAATGGAGGAGGAAAAGCTCGATATGGAGGGCCTGCGCAACCCCGATTTCTGGAAGGATTACTACCAGAACGTCCAGGGCCAGATCGAAAAAATAAACAACATGCTCAAAGACCTCTGGTCTGCTTCCGAACAGCCCAAATTCGAGTTCGGCGATCAAGTGCGCCTCCATGCCGTGGTGGCCCAAATCCTCGAACAATTGAAGGACGAATTCGCCTCCAAGAAGATCACCATTGAAAACCACCTCTCCGACTCCCTCCCCATGCTGAGTGTCGATAAGCCTAAGTTTTATCGATTGTTTGAGTTGCTCTTTAAAGATGAGCTGGCCAGTTTGCCTCCCGGCGCGCGCGTCACCATCTCCGCCGAACTGCTCAATGGCCATCTTCCCGATAAGCAACAAATCCAGGTCCGTGTCAGCGATAACGGACCCGGCTTGCCAAAAGAAGCCCTCCGCCTGGTCTTCGATCCCTTTGTGGTCCGCACCGACAGCCCCATGGAATATGGCATTCATCTGATGGCCTGCTACTTCATCGTTCATCACCACGGCGGACGCATCGACGCCCACAGCGAACCCGGCCAGGGCACCACCTTCACTCTGCGCCTGCCCCTCAGCCCCAGCCATGTTCCCCCCATCCCCCAGAGCGACACCGATTTCCTCCAAAAAGCCCTCCTCAACGATAAACTTTGGGAAAATCTCATCTCCTCCGAGTAGCTTCGGGTTTTCCTTACAACCGTCCGCTCCTCGTCCGAGAGTGGCCGTCAGTATTCTCCGTTGTTGAATAGGAGCAGGGCCGCTGCTACAAAGGCACGCAACGTTAAGTCTGACGAAAACCAGGCGCTATGGATGATCAGAGCACAATGACCCGACCCGGCAGCACCTCGCTTCCAGCCCGCAATCTAAAGATTGCCTCAGGGATGCGGATGCCCCTTACTGTGGCTATGGTGCCTCTGGCCAATTACCTCAACTGCGCTTCGCCCCCACCCGGGCAGCAGGGCCTTGCACTATGAGAACTCTCCTGGTCGTCTCCGGCCATCCCGATTTCGCTGAAACGGTCCGCGCAGCAGTGGATGCTGAACGCTACCGGGTCATTCATCGCGCAACCCTCGATGAGGCCGAGCCGTTGTTGGTCCACGGCCTGGGTGACGCCTGCCTCTTGGATGTTGAACTGACCAGTGTCCAGGGCATCTGGCCCATGGAAAAGCTCCGCCGCCGCGCCCCCAAATGCCCCCTGCTGGTCTTTACCGGCGCCAGCCAATGGGAATGGGAGGAAGAGGCCTACTTGCAAGGAGTGGCCCATATCCTCAAAAAACCGGTGCGCGCCCGAATGCTCTCGGCGCTCCTCGAGCGGCTCTGGCCCGCTCCAACCCCCGAGAGGCCCGCCTTGGCTCGCGGGCCATCGCCCCCCGCCGAAGCTCCGAAAACTTCCGACACCTCCCTGTTCTACGGCGCCCCGCATACCTTGACCATTCTGCGCGATTTCTCCGCCATCCTTACCCACTCGCTCAATGCAGAGGCAATGCTCAAGCAGTTCCTGCTGCTCCTGCGCGAAATCATGAGCGTCAATCGCGCCGCCATCTTCCTGCGTCAGCCCTCCAGCTCCTTCGCAGTAGGCAGCCCGGCTGAAACGCGCCGCTTGCGCGCCGCTTGCGCCCTGGGGCTCTCCCCCGGATTACTCGAACATTTCGAACTCTCACTCGAAGGCGGCATTGGAGGTCAACTCTTCCGGCTGGGACGCATCCTGCGCCGTTTCGGCGAAGAAGCCCGCTCCGACCCTGAGGCGCAGAAGGAATTTGAGTTGCTGGGCGCTCAGGTGGCGGTCCCCATTCTGGACCGCGAGACTCTCCTGGGGGTCGCTGTCTTTGACGGGCGCATCACCGGCGAGCCGCTGGTCAATTCCGAGCTCGAACTCATTTTCCACCTGCTCGAACAACTCGGCCTGGCCGTCAAAAATATCTGGCTCCACGACCAATTGGCCGCCAATCACGAAATGATGGCCGAGATTCTCCGCGAACTCAGCAGCGCCTGCGTCGTCGTCAGCCGCGACCTGGCCATCCTCCATGCCAATAAAACCGCGCGCAAGTATTTCTCCAGAGCCGACCGCCGGGGCAGCGACCTCGAGTTCAGCGACCTGCCCCAGGTCCTGGGCGCCAAGGTTTACCAGGTCCTCAAAACCGGCTCGGCCATCTCCGGCTTTAAATATGAGCCCCAGGGCGCCGGGGGCACTGTCTATCACATCAATATCGTCCCTTTCCAGCGCCAGCAAGCTGGCCTCCCCGCCTCCGCCTTGTTGATGGCCGAGGACCTGACACAAAGCGAGCAGTTGCGCAAACTCGAAGTCGAGACTGCCAACCTGCGCTTGATAAAGTCGATGGCAGACCGCCTCACCCATGAGATCGGCAATGCCATGGTGCCCCTTTCGACTCACCAACAATTATTGGCCGATAAGTGGAAGGACCCTGAGTTCCGCACCTCGCTGGACCTGGCCCTGGCCGATGGGGTAAAACGCGTCACGCGCCTGATCAACCAGATGCGGTTCCTGGCCCGCGACAGCCTCGTTTCACAGGAAGCATTTCCTTTGGCGCCCCTCATCGAAGAGGCCTACCAGGAGGCCTGCAAGTACCAGCCTGCCAAGTCGGCCCAACTCCGCTACGATAATGCCAACAAACCCATTATCCTCAACGGCGACAGGGCGGCTTTAAAGCACGCGCTGGCCGAGGTGATGCTCAACGCCCTTCAGGCCAACCCTGCCGAACCCAAAATCGGCGTTCATTTGCGCACCGACTCCAACGGCCATGGCGCTTCCGCGCTGCAGATCGACGTCCAGGACAACGGAAGCGGTTTTAGCCCCGAAGCGGTCCAAAAAGCCCCAGCCCCATTCTTCAGCACGCGCACGGTGGGCTTGGGTCTGGGCCTGACCGTTACACGCAAGATTATCGAGACCCACCACGGCAAGCTGGAGATTCTCCCCCCGCAATCCGGGCAGTCAGGCGTGGTCCGCATCTCCCTGCCGATGGAGACCACCCTGGCAATCCAGGCCTAAGCTGGGGCGGAATACTTAAGTCGAGCGTAGGGGGGCGTGCGCGCTGAGCCGCGTGAACCGCACTGCTACCTATCGGTGCGCCTGGAGTTTGGACATTTTTGGACATTTCGCAGACGCCTTTCGCATTCCTTTGTCGGAAACCTTGTCGGAAACTTTGTCGAGTGGTTTGGTCAAGCCCGGGACTGGTTGCTCGCTCATCACAAAACCTTTTGTGCGTTCGTCTCAATCCTTTTCTGGCCGGCGGTGGGCCAGCCAGTCTTGCCACAACTCTTTCTGCACAAACAGTTCCAGGAAGACTTGAGGCCGCAACTGAAAGATGCCGGTCATGATATAGGCCTTATTCTGGTCGAGCTGCCCATCGAAGTGCGGTGATACAATCATCACCGGAGCAAAGGGGTCGTCGGGCACCCGGTCCCACCAGCCGACTTGGTCAAAGCTGCGCAAGTACCAGGGGAGCGGCCAATAATCACCCCCCGGGACCATCACCTTGATAAGCATGCGCTGCCCTTGCGAGTCGACTTGAGCCAGGGCATCCACGCGCCGGACCAGGCTTAAAAGGTCTGTCGAGGTTTGGGCATAAACGTAGGGGTTGCGTGGGTCTGCAGCGTAAGTGGTGTCCTGCTGCCAGCTTTGCCAGGCCATGTGACCGGCCCCTAATACCAACAATGCGCCTATTCCCACCTTTGCGCCTACAGATGGAAGACTGCACACGAGCCCCGCCGCCCCAACCCCCGCCAGCAGGATCGCTCCATGCCAGAAGCTTAGAAGACACCAGGGCGTTTTGTACGGCAGCAGGCTATAAAAGGCGCCCAGAATAAAAGTGTAGAGCGCCAGGAACCGGATAAAGCTGGCATTGGCATTGGCCAGATTCCTGCGCCGGAAGCCCGCAAGGGCTGCGACGCAGGCCAGGACCAGCACGAGCGCCTCGGTCCACACCGGCCCTTTAGCCGCATGAAAAAACAGCAGCCGATGCAGATAAAAAGACCATGGATGAATGTGGGGCGAGTCGCCCGCGGCGCGCTGGAACCATGGTTGGTACGTGCGGAGGGCATCCAGAGGCCCAGCCGCGTTCGTAAAGAAGGAGGAAAAAAAGAGCATCGCAACTCCCAACCACAGCGCCAGCCCGGTCACCACATGCCAGGGATTGAGGCGCGGGGCAGTCACAGGCCGCCCACTGGCATCGATCAGGCGGTTCCAGGTCTGATTGAGCGTAACAGCCACTGCCGCCGCCCCGAGGGTGATCACAAAGGTTTCCTTTGTCGCGCTCATGAGCCCCAGGGCCGCCCCTGCTATCAGCATCCAAACCAGGCTGCGGCTCCGCCAATAGCGCCAGCCCGCAACCAGCGCCAGAAACGTGAAGAACACCAACAGCATTTCGTGGATGTAATAGCGGCTGTAGAAAACGAAAGCGGGCGAAACCGCGGTAAAAACGGCAGCCCACCCGACGCTGCTTGGGCCAAGGCCATCAAGAAGAAAGGGCAGAAGCAGGATGAGACCCAATCCAAAAAGAATCGTCACCCAGCGCAGCCGCTCCGCCGTGTAATGGTTGAAATCCGGACCGCGCGAGATGCGGCCCATGGCCAGCGTAGCGTAATAAAGCGTTGGGCCGTGATGTTCATTTGGGTCGTACCGGTAGCGTCCGCTATCCCAGAGTTGGCCGAACTTGATGGCGTTGACGGCCTCATCATTGTGCATGGGCCGGCTGTCCAGAGCCACCCAGCGCAGTCCCAGAGCAGCGGCCAAGGCAAGTAGCAGCACCAATGCAACAGACCGGCTCATGGGCATGAGTATTCCCGGCCAGCCCCAGCTTGCCCTTGTGAGAGAGGCGTGGGCCGCTTAGCTGGCTGGGCGGCCGTAAACTTCAATCTCAGTGTATTCGTTCAGAGCGCTTTCGGTGCTGCCTCTGGAGTAGAAGCGCATATAACGCGCTTTGACCCCTTTGGTGTTGATGAGTTTGCCTTCGTTGGTTTCAAAAAACTCGCGGTCCGTGCCCACACCCAGGCCGGAGGAGTTATCCTGGTCGTTATTAAAAAGCGTCCGCACGTTCTGGATGAAGTCCTGGTCGTCAGCAACCTGGACAATCACATCGTGATAGACCTTGGCCGAGTTATGCGCATGCCATATTACAACCGCGAAGATTTCCTGCGGCGAACCAAAATCCATCTGGACCCATTGCGTGCCTTTGCGCAGGTAAATAATGCTCTCTTCGGAGGCTTCTTTATCACCATCAGTGATTTTGGCGAGGGCATCGGAAGGCGCATTCTTATCGCTGCACGTGATTTTGGCCGTTGGGGCAATGTTCTTGAGCCCGGGCGGCACCATCAGCGGCGGGCGCGGTTTATCCGAGAGCGGCTCGACATACGAGCTGAGCTGGATGTCTTTGGGCGTGCCTTTGAAAGCCGGCGCCGGCAGCCTGATGATGAGTGGAACCAGACCTGAGCCGGCCGATTTGTTGCTGCTATCATCGCCGGCCATGGCGCTCTGCGCTAATGCGAGGATGAGGAGCGAACCGCAGAGCAGGACGGACCGCCGCATGTTGCTGAATGCTATTGTCATGACGTTCTCTATTTTTACGAGCATAAACTCAAAGCGCGGGCTGGGACAAGCCCCTTTGTTTAAGAAAGACGACGATTCCCACGGAAATATTCGACTCAACCGCGCTTGCATAGTGGCAGTGGCAGCCGCAAAACCTTTCGCGGTCTCTTGGTGGCCGCTCAAAGCGTTGCTTAAACACGGCTTAGGATTTTGACTTCGCTGCCGCATCCGGTTGGAGAACTTCCCCAGTCAGTGTTTCTGCCTTGGAGGGCCAAAACCTAACCACATAAACCAGCCCGATGATAAACAGCAAGGCGCCCCACCAGACTCCCGCATGGTAATTCCAGAGTTTAACCATTTTCTCCGGAGGCGGGGGATGGACCCAGCCGTAGATGCCAGCCCCCAGGATGATAAACCCGTACAGGGCGAGCATTACACCGATAAAGAACCAAATGGGGATTTGCTTTTCGTGATCTCGCATATCGGTTACCAGAAGATGATGTTTACGGCAATGAGTAGCAGCGCCACCATGGCGGCCCAAAAGAGTGGCTTGCGATACCAGGGGCTCGGCGGTTCCGGCGGAAGTGTCGTCAACCCCAGGACGAGGTTTTTCAGCTCCGATTCAGGTTTGGGTTTGGTCACCAGGCTGACCAGGAAGGTGACACTGACGCACACCACAAAAGACCACCACGAACTATACATGTTAATGGCCATCGGCTTCGCCTTTTCAGAACGGGCGATGAGTTTTGCGTGCTGCTGGTTGAAGGCCGAAGGCACAAACGTGCTCGAGACCATCGTGGTTTGAACAGCAACTCCGGGCTCGATCACCAGCGGCACCGATTCCACGCCGAACTTCGATGTTTCTTTCGAGTCGGAAAGGACGACGTCGGGAGCAAGGACCTGGACGGGCACATCGCCACCTGCTCTCTTGATGAGCGGCGGAATCGTGTGCGGCGAGTTTTTGACAACACTCTCGCCACCGATGGGTACATTGACGAAATCCACCTTGCCGCTCTGGACAATGACTTGTGAGATTTGGCCCTCAGGTGATCTGACGAGCGTGACCATAGCGCCGGGGCTTAAGGTGGCTTTGGGCTGGGGCCGGTAGCCCTCGGGAAAGGTGTGGACGTGGGCCCACATGGCAATCGAGACGAGGATAGCCGAGAGGAATCCCCAAAAGCCACCAGCCGGTGTGGCCCGTTTCCACAGCATGCCCAGCAGAATGGTGCCGAAAAGCGGGACGATAAAAAAGAACACCAGCACCTGCAAGTACTCGAGAATGTTGGAAAAGAGAAAGAGGGTGTAAGCAGTCCCGATCGAGATGACAATGCCAATGGCCGAACACCAGCGGCCCATCCGCAGGTAATGCGCATCATTGGCGTTTTTTCTCAGGAGCGGTTTATAGACATCGTAGGTCCACACGGTGGCGAAGGCGCTGATGTTGCCGGCCATCCCGGACATAAAACCGGCAATCATGGCCGTGACACCCAACCCAAGCAGGCCAGGCCCGAGATATTGGCCCATCAGCAGGGGCATGACATCGTTGAAGGTGTGATGGGTGATGCCAGCCCGTGGGTCGCTCTCGGGGACAAGCACCATCGGCGAGCCGTCCGGGTTGAGAAGCACCGCCAAACCGAGCAGGCCGGGAATCGTGACGATGAGCGGCACCAGCATTTTTAGAAAAGCCCCGATAATCGTGCCGTTTTGGGCCGAACGGAGGTCCTTAGCGACCATGACGCGCTGGACCTGGAGAAAATCGGTGCACCAATAGCCGAAGCTCACCGCCAGCCCAAGACCGAAGACCATCCCAAACCAGTCGATGCCCATCGGGTTGGTGTCGAAAGAACCCAGGCTGCGCCAGAGGCTGGTGAAATCGGCGTTCTGAACAGTAGGATGAATGACTTTCACATTGTGTTGGATGGTTTGCATCATCTTGTGCCAGCCCCCGGCGTCAATCAGGCCCAGAATCGGTATGAGAAGCGCCCCCGCCCAGATGAGGAAATACTGCAGGACTTCATTGAACACCGCCGAGAGCAACCCGCCAAGCGTCACGTAAATCAGCACGGTGAAAGACGACGCCCAAATGCTGGCGTGCATGTTCCAGCCCAGAAGCAGATTTAGAATTTTGGCCATGGCAAACATGCTTGCCCCGCTCACCATGACCGTGAGGATTGCAAAGGAGATGCCAGCCAGAGTGCGGGGACCTTCCCCGTAACGCAGCTTCAGGTAGCCGGGGACCGAATGGGTCTTGCAGATGTAATAGAAAGGCATCATGACGATTGCCAGAAAGAGGATGGCCGGGATAGCCCCAATGAGATACGCGTGGGCCCCCAACATCCCATACTGATACGCCATCGCGCTCCAGCCCATCGTCTCGAGCGAACTCAAATTGGCCGAGATAAAGCTCAGGCCCGCTATCCACGCCGTCATCTTCCGTCCCGCAAGAAAAAAATCTTCCCCCGTGTTCGCAAATTTCTTGAGGTAAAATCCGATGCCCAGCACGACAGCGAAGTAGAAGCCGATGATGACAAGGTCGATTGGTGACAGGGAGAGCAGGTGCGCGTGAGGGATCGCGCCGAAGAGCGGGGTGATCGGGGTCATTGTTTTGAGTCCCGGATTGTTATCAGTCCGGCGGAGATTGGCAATACCCGGAGTTTAGGGGCCTTAGCCTGGCATTTCGCAGCGCGGGCAAGCCGCAACCAACCCGATCAGCCGCGAGAGAACGCAAAGAACGCAAAGATTACTCAGGATTCCGGTTATTAACAGTATTCCGATTGACATAGTGTAGTTTATGAGCTATGCATCCTTTACAAACAAATAGTCAAGTAATGGAATTCTCGCTAAAATCCTAACTTCCATGGCGCGAGCTAAATTCAATGCGCTCCCCGGTTTCGGGCTGACCTTCGGCTTTACGCTCTTTTATCTCAGCGCCATCGTCCTGATTCCTTTTGCGGGCCTGATAATTCGGGCTTGCGAGTTGTCTTGGCACGATTTTTGGCGGCTGGCGACCACCGAGCGAGCCCTGGCGGCTTACCGGCTCACTTTTGGCGCCTCAGGCCTGGCGGCGCTCGCCAATGCCCTTTTCGGAACGCTTCTTGCCTGGGTCCTGGTGCGCTACAGATTCCCAGGCCGCCGCATTATCGACGCGATGGTTGATTTCCCATTCGCATTACCGACTGCGGTAGCCGGACTGACGCTGGCGAATCTGTTCGCGGCCAATGGCTGGCTTGGCCGCTATTTGGCGCCCCTTGGAATCAAAGGCGCCTTTACTCCGCTAGGAGTGGTGATTGCGCTGACGTTTGTGGGAATGCCATTCGTGGTGCGCACACTCCAGCCGGTCCTCGAGAACCTCGAACGCGACGTCGAAGAGGCAGCCGCTACTCTGGGGGCCAGCCGATTGCGCACGTTCGCCAGCATCATCGCCCCTTCTCTGGCGCCACCCCTGCTAACCGGATTCGCCCTTGCCTTTGCGCGCGCGGTTGGTGAATACGGCTCGATTGTTTTCATTTCCGGCAACGTCCCTTTCAAAACCGAAATCGCGCCTTATCTCATTGTCATGCGCCTGGACGAGTACGATTATCACGGCGCCATTGCTCTGGCGTTCGTTTTGATGGTCTTCTCGTTTGCGCTGCTGGCGGCTATCAACCTGCTCGAACAATGGGCGAGCCGTTTCGAACATTAACCACATGCCGGGAACAGTTACAACCAAGCTGACACCGCCACCGCGCGCCTCGCAGCGGGGCGCCGATGAACCGCCCTTCATCAAATGGCTTCTGATCGCCATCGCGCTGGCGTTTTCAGTTGTATTCCTGCTCCTGCCGCTCGTGAATGTATTCGCCCAGGCCCTGGCCAAAGGCTGGAGCTATTATTGCCAGTCCCTTACATCGCCCGATTCGTGGTCAGCCATCCGGCTGACCCTGACAGTAGCAGCCATCTGCGTGCCCTTAAACGTCTTGTTCGGGCTGGCAGCGGCATGGGCAATCGCCAAATTTCAATTCCGTGGCAAATCGCTCCTCATCACCCTTATCGACCTGCCCTTCTCTGTCTCACCGGTAGTGGCGGGGTTGATGTTTGTGGTTCTCTTCGGGTTGCAAGGCTTTTTCGGTCCGTGGCTCGCTTCCCACGATATAAAGATCATCTTTGCGGTCCCCGGCATGGTGCTGGCCACCGTTTTCGTTACGTTCCCCTTTGTGGCGCGCGAGTTGATTCCCGTGATGCAGGCTACCGGCGCCGAGCAGGAACAGGCGGCCCTCACCTTGGGCGCCAACGGATGGCAAACCTTCTGGCATGTCACGCTGCCCTCGGTTAAATGGGGGCTCATCTATGGGATTATCCTTTGCAATGCGCGCGCCATGGGCGAGTTCGGCGCCGTCTCGGTTGTTTCAGGCCATATCACCGGCCTTACCGACACCATGCCCCTGCGCGTCGAGAAGCTCTACAACGAGTACGACGCCCCGGCCGCCTTTGCGGTGGCCAGCTTGCTTGCCTTGCTTGCCTTGCTCACATTGGCGATCAAGACCTTTCTCGAATGGAAACAGGCCCGCGAGCATGCCCGGGGCCTGGTGGATGCCCGGGTTTTTAACCCTTACAAAACCGTGGATGAAGGCAGATGAACGCAACTGAATGAGCATTGAACTTCGACACGTCAGCAAGCGATTCGGCAACGTCGATGCCGTTCATAATGTTTCCTTTTCAGTCAAAGATGGCGAGTTGATGGCCTTGCTGGGACCCAGCGGCGGCGGAAAAACCACCGTCCTGCGGATGATTGCCGGGTTGGAAATCCCCACTCAGGGGGACGTGTTCATCCGCGGCAGGCGGGTCAACGACCTCTCGGTGCAACAGCGCAACATCGGCTTTGTCTTTCAGAATTATGCCTTGTTCAAAAACATGACCGTCTTCAAGAACATCGCCTTCGGCTTGAAGATCAAAAAATGGAAACGGGCCGACATCAAAGCGCGGATTGCCGAACTGCTGGCGCTCTTCGGCCTCGACGGTCTCGAGAGGCGTTATCCGCACCAGCTTTCCGGCGGACAGCGGCAGCGGGTTGCCATCGCCCGCGCCTTGGCCCCTAAACCAACTGTCCTCCTGCTGGATGAGCCCTTCGGCGCTGTCGATGCCAAAATCCGCCAGGAACTCAGGGAATGGCTCGTCAGACTGCACCATGACCTGAATGTGACGACGATCTTCGTCACCCACGACCAGGAAGAGGCGATGGAAGTGGCCAACCGAATCGTGATCTTTTCGCGCGGTGTTCTCGAACAGGTCGGCGCGCCGCGCGAGGTTTATGATCAACCCGCCAACGAATTTGTCGCCCGGTTCATTGGGGTCATGAATGTGCTCGAACCCGAGGTTCGCGATGGCGTGGCGCGCCTTGGCGAGCTGGAATTCCCCGCGCATGGTCAGGCCGAGGGCCAGAAGCTCCGCATCGGGTTTCGTCCCTATGCCGTCGAGATTTCCTCCGATCTGGCCGAGCACCGCTACCGCGCGGTGCTGCGGCGCACCTTCTTCCTGGGTGTCATGCTGCGAGTTGAGCTGGAGCTTTCCAGCGGCCTGGTGGTTCGCGCGCGGATGAGCAAAGAAGACTACGCCCGCCAAGGCCTCGAGGATGGCAAGGAAGTATCATTCCAAATCCGCCAATATCGTGTGCTGGCCCGGGAGACCGCCCCCCTGACCCCCGAACGCGACCTGCCTTACCACCCGCCTCCGGTGCTAGGGGAGCATATTTAGGTTTTGTGTGGTAAAGTGAGATTAATCGAAGAGGAAGGAGAGGCGTATTATGACAACATTAGCCGAAAAAGAGTGCGTGCCTTGCAAGGGTGGAGTCGCCCCGCTCAAAGGGAAGGCCCTGGCGGGATTCGCGGGCCAGTTGCAGGGTTGGCGAGTAGTCGAGGAGCACCATCTCGAAAAGGAGTATAAGTTCAAGAACTTCCGCGAAGCACTTGATTTTACTAATCGGGTGGGTGAGCTGGCCGAAGCACAGGGGCATCATCCGGACATTTACCTTGCTTGGGGCAAAGTCAAGCTGACCATTTGGACCCACAAAATCGATGCGCTGACCGAAAGCGATTTCGTTATGGCCGCAAAAGTGGACAAGCTGTTGGAGGAGTGAAGAAGGGAGAGGCGAATTTCACGGGTTTTCAAAAATTCGCTTGAGTTCGCTCCGCTGCTAAGATGCAAAGTTCCCGCAGCCCGCGGAAATTCTAGCCGCCATCCGCCGCGATGGGTTCTCTCGGGGCTAGTTTAGCAGCTTGCTGCTCCCTGGCCAAAGTGCGGGTTTTTTGCGAATGCGAACTCGTGGACGATTTTTCCCTGGATTAAATGTTCCTGGATGATGCGTTCGAGGACTACCGGGATGCACGAATGATACCAGACGGCTTCCGGGTACACCACAGCAATTGGACCGTGCGCACAAACCCGCAGGCAATTGACCTTCGTGCGGTACACCAGCCCCCTGGGCTCGCTCAGTTGCAGCTCTTTCAATCGCTTTTTCAGGAACTCCCACGAAGCCAAACCCTGCTCGCGCGGGGCACATTTGGGCTCCGTCTGGTCCGCGCACAAAAAGATATGGCGCTGATATTTTTCAAGACCAAGAGCAGTCGTAACGACTTGTAAAGGCCCGGTCACTTGGCGCCTTGATCGATCCAGGCGCGCAGGAGGCTTATCTGCTCACGCGTCAGGGGCGGGATGCCGGCCTTGTTTTTCGGCGGCGGCATATAATCATCTGGGTCGCCGATATGAGCGACATTATGGATCAGCACGCTTCCGGCGCTGTTCCCCGGCAGGACCACTTTGCCATCCTCGCCGCCCTTGAGGACACCCTCGAGACTGTCCAGGCGCAATTTTCCTTTGGGCTTTTGTGGGCCGTGGCAACGGACGCAGGACTTCTCGAACAGCGGACGGATATCAGCCGCGTAGGTCACATCTTTCCGGTCGGAAGGGAGCGGCAGCTTGCTGACATCTACCGGGGTTTTAGACGCCTCATTATCTGCAGCGTTGCAAATCGGCAGAGCCAAGGCGCTCAGGGTGGCCAGGCACGTGCATAGGTATCTCTTAATCATAGCGTTTAGCTCATTTTTGCCGGTAAAATCTCACAGTTTCCGGGCGTGTCAATCAAAGCTACACCTATAGCAGCTATGTGCTCCCGATTAAAACTCCCACCAAAAACACCAATACTCCACCGATAACGACCTGGATCACCGCCGAGGACAACGCCGTGTCCATGTAGCGCCGGCGGACCCAGGCAATGACGATCAATTCTATTATGACCACTGTCACCGCCACGGAGGTGGCAGTCCGAAGATTATGTATTAAAAAAGGCAGGCTATGTCCGATGCCGCCGAGGGTCGTCATCAGCCCGCAAACCGTTCCTCGCGCCCAGGGATGGCCACGTCCGGTGAGGTTGCCGTCATCGGACAGCGCTTCGGCAAAGCCCATGCTGATGCCCGCGCCGAGGCTGGCGGCCAAGCCAACGCGCAGGGCATCCAGGCTTTGGTGTGTGGCGAAGGCGGCAGCGAACAGGGGCGCCAGAGTAGATACCGAGCCATCCATTAATCCGGCGAGACCGGGTTGGACGACCTGCAGCAGAAACAGCCGCTTCCGCCGGGCTGATTCTTCCTCGCTCAGTTTGGTCTGCGCGATGCTCTCCGCCGTTTCAGCATGATGCCGCTCTTCCTCGGCGAGGTCCCCCAGCAATTGGCGAATGGCCGCGTCGGGCGAACGCCGCGCCGCCGCCTCATAAAAGCGCTTGGTTTCCATCTCCATCAACTCGGCCTCTTTCTGCACCGCTTTCAGCCCCAAAGGGCGCACCAGCCAGACGGGGCGCCGGCGCACGAAGCCGCGGACATCCTGACGGCGTATCAGCGGCACGTGTTCGCCAAAGCGGGTCCGATAGAGATCCAGCAACCGATGGCGATGGCCGTCTTCATCCTTGCGCATGTCGGCGAATTTCTTCGCTTGCTCCGGATAATTGGTCTCCAAGCCATGGGCGAAATCGTCGTAAATACGCGCGTCCTCCTCCTCCTGCGAGATGGCCAGAGCCAGTATCTCCCGTTCATCGAGGCTGTCAAAGGAGCGCATGATAAGGAAGGCCCTATGAACAGCAGTCAAAATTGGGTGTTCTCGCGGACCTCTCGCAGCAGCCGCGCCCTGCTGAAGCCGTCGAGCCCTTTGGAGTTCAAATACCCGCAAAAATGCGCGATGCCGCCAAATTGAGCCGCTTTGAACACGGTCTCCTTGACCGGGCGTTCAACGGGGTGCCCGGTGCAAACCTCCCAAACGAACTTGGATGGGAGCCGGCCATTGCAGATAACGACCCGTGGCCGGTAGAGAGCCAGCTCCATCTTAAGTATCTCTTTGCACTTCAAACATTCAGGACAATCGTCCGCTTGAGGGTTCATCACGCCCAGCAAGTCATCGGCGATTCGCTCGTCAGTGGTAATGTGAAGGGCGTCGGTAAACTCGACCAGGAGGGCCTTGGCGCCGGAGGCGACCTGCGGCCAGACGCCGAACCGCTCGTCGATGCGCTGGGCGAATTGCAACAGGGGCTCGTAATAAGGGTCATTGCTGAATTTGGGGCGGCCAGCGCCTGCTGTGCGCACGTACTCGAACTCAGCGGCAAACCGCTCGGCCGCCTTGCGTTCGGCGGCGTACGCCACCGGCGCAACCTGGCTGGGTGAAATCCCTACAAACAACAAATCCACCGGCCTGCCACGCGGCGGCGGCGGCAGGAGCACATGGCGTTTTGCCCCGCGCCTTTTGTCCTTCACCAACTGGGCGGTGTAAAGGGCCCAGACCTCGTCACAAATTCGGCTGTAGCTCTCTGGACTCGTGTTCATGCTTTGGGCTTTTCCAACGCCGCATTCTGCGCGCAACAGCGGCTGTCGTCGATAGTAACGAATTACCTCTCGTGAGCAACTACGGCGTTGTCTTTCCTCTTGCGCTCTCGGGCGGGGCTGGTAGAGTCCGGCTGCTTTTCTCCACCCTTGCGGTGGATTTTTGCTTTTTTCGAGAACCATCAAAGCATTGTGAAGATATTTAGCGGCACATCGAATCCGCCTTTGGCGGAAGCCATTTGCGCTTATATCGGCATCGACCTAGGCAAATCGACCATCAAACCTTTCCCGGACGGAGAAACGTTCGTCAAAATTGAAGAGAACGTTCGCGGTGAAGACGTCTTCCTGGTGCAATCGACCAGCCCGCCGACGAACCATCATTTGATGGAGATGTTCATCATGATCGATGCCTTGCGGCGAGCCAGCGCCGCCCGCATTACAACGGTGCTGCCCTTCTACGGCTACGCCCGCCAGGACCGCAAAGACCAGCCACGCGTCCCCATTACGGCCAAGCTTATTGCCAACCTTCTGGTGGCCGCCGGCGCCAGCCGGATTCTGACGGTTGACCTGCACGCGCAACAAATCCAGGGCTTCTTCGATATCCCGGTGGACCATCTCTACGCCGCCCCGGTGATGTATGAGTACTTGAAAAAGAAGAAGCTTAATGACCTGGTGGTCATCAGCCCGGATGTCGGCGGACTGAAGATGGCCTATGCCTATTCTCAGGTGCTCGAGGCCGGGTTGGCCATTGTGGCCAAACGCCGCAAGAGCGCCAGCGAAGTCGAGTCGCTGGCCATTATCGGCGAGACGCGAGGAAAAGACGCGCTGCTGGTGGATGATTTAACCGAGACTGCCGGCACCTTGACCCAGGCGGCGGACCTGATCAAACGCAAAGGGGCCAAGCGCATCCTGGCCTGTGTTTCTCACGCGGTTTTGAACGAGGTCGGCATCGAGCGATTGCGAAAATCGGCTATTGACGAACTGGTAACAACTGATACCGTCCTACGCCCTGTTATCAGCGGCGTCAAGATTACGACCCTGTCGGTAGCGGGGCTTTTGGGCGAAGCCATCAAGCGAATCCATAGCAATTCGTCGGTTACTTCGCTTTTTGAGTTTAAAGGCGGGCGCACCAGTTGAGGGGCTCGCCGGAAAAAGCCGGCAAAACGGCAGGCGCCTTTTTCGGGCCAGACCAGTTAAGACAATGAAATCAGTACCTTTAAAAGCTTTTCCGCGCGCCCTTGGGCGCCGCGCCGGGGCCAAGAAACTCCGCTCGATGGGGCGCATCCCCGCCGTGATTTACGGGCGCCAGGCCCAGACACAGAGTCTGGAACTCAATGCCCGCGAAATCGAGGACCTCATCCACCATTCCATTTCTGAGAACCTGCTGGTGGACCTCGCAGTCCAGGAGGACTCCCGTCCCCAACGGCTGGCGCTGGTCCAGGAAGTTCAGCACCACGCCCTGAGCGGCCAGGTTCTCCATGTCGATTTCCACGAAATCGCCCCCGACGAGAAGGTGACCATCAGCGTGCCTGTCGAGACGGCCGGCGAACCTGAAGGAGTCAAAACTCAGGGGGGCGTTTTGGAACACGTACTGTTTAAAGTCCGGGCGCGCGGCGTGGCCAAGGATTTGCCTGAATTCATTACAGTGGACGTGAGCCATTTGATGATCGGCCAGGCAGTGCATCTGGGAGAAATCAAGGCGCCGCCGGGTGTCGAGTTGGTAGGCGACAAACAAATCCCCGTCATCGCCGTTGCCGCACCGCGCACCGAAGAGGAAGAGGCCGCCGAGGCCGCCGAAGCCGCCGCCGCTGCTGCGGGCGAAGTCGAGATGATCAAAGAGAAGAAGGAAGAGGGCGAGGAAGCTGCCCCGGCAGGCAAAGGCGCCGAGAAGGGCGCTCCTGCGGCCAAGGGCGCACCTGCGGCAAAAGGGGCTCCCGCTGCAAAAGGCGCGGAAAAAGGCGGGGAAAAAGCCCCCGCCAAGGGCGCCGAGAAAGCGCCTGCCGCCGAGAAAAAGGCCGGCTCGGCCGAGAAGAAGGCCGGCTCAGCCGAGAAGAAGAAATAGTCCGATGGACGGCCTGGCTGCAGGCTGGTTGTTGGACCTGCCCCGCGCATGGAGAACCTGTATCTCATCGTGGGATTAGGCAACCCGGGGGCCGAATATGCCCGAACTCGGCACAATGCCGGTTTTTTGGTGACAGGCTGCCTCGCCCAACATTGGGGAGCAACTTGGAGTCACGAGAAGAAGTTCAATGCCCGGGCAGCCCGGGCCGAGCGAGGCGGGCGCCGGGTGCTGTTATGCCAGCCCCAAACCTACATGAATGCCAGCGGCGCAGCCGTGGCAGCGGCAAAGGATTTTTACCGGGTGGCCCTCTCCCGGATGTTGGTCATCGTCGATGATGCGGACCTGCCTTTGGGGCAACTTCGGTTGCGTCCCGGTGGCAGCAGCGGGGGCCATCATGGATTGGAATCCATCGAAGAGCACCTGGGCACGCGCGAATATGCCCGGCTGCGAATTGGAATTGGGCGGCAAAACCAGGCGCGGGAGATTACGGGGCATGTTTTGGGCCGATTTACATCGACGGAGGCGGCCTTGGTCGATAAAGTGGTGGCAGTGGCATGCGAGCAGGTCGAAACCTGGTTCGATGCCGGAATACAGAAAGCAATGAGTCAGTTTAACGGGAACATCGATTCCTTAAACGAAGGCAAAGAGCAGTGAAACGATACGAAGGCTTGTTCATACTCGATACGGCGGGCAAAGAAGAAACCATCAAAGACACCATCGACAAAATCTCCGAGGAGATTACCTCAGCGGGAGGCAAGGTCGAGACGGTGCAGAAGATGGACAAAAAGAGTTTTACGCGGGTCGCCAATAAGAAGCACAATGCGGGCTTTTACGTCAATATTATCTTTGAAAGCCAGCCGGCGGCCCTCGATCAGTTGAAGCATCGGTTTGCCATGAATTCGGAAGTTTTCCGGGTCATGTTTTCGAATGCCCCGGTTCAGAAAACCGTTAAAACAACCTAATCGAAAGGACTCCTATGGCTAACTTCAATAAAGTCATCCTTGCCGGCAATCTCACGCGCGACCCCGAGATGCGCTATACGCCCAAAGGCACTGCTATCGCCGGTTTCGGCCTGGCGATCAACCGCAAGTGGAAAACCGAGACCGGTGAGATGAAAGAGGAAGTTACCTTTGTGGACATCGAGGCCTGGGGGCGCCAGGCCGAAGTGGTCTGCCAATACATGAAGAAGGGCAACCCGTTCCTCGTGGAAGGCCGGCTTAGGCTCGATCAGTGGGAAGACAAGAACACTCATCAGAAACAGAGCAAACTCAAAGTCGTTCTCGAGAGCTTTTCCTTTATCGGCTCGAATCGCGCCGCCGAGGGTGTCGCCCCATCGGACGCCGCGCGCACGCGCACTGCCGCGGCCCCCGCAGGGGCCCCTGCTTCTGCTCCCGCCCCGGCGCCCGAAGCCGACGGCCCGGCAGTGGAAGAAGATGATGTGCCCTTTTAAGGCTCGGGAATAGTCCATTCATTTACATGAACGGGCCCTTCGGGGCCCGTTCTGTTTTGAAATGCCCCCCTCAACTTGCCTGCCATCTCTCCTTCGGTTAAGTTGCGCGCGTGATTTACGATGCCTCGCTGGACGAATTATTGCATTCGGTGTGGAAAGGGGACCGTATCACCGAGCAACAAGCCCTGCGTCTTTACGGGCTTCCCCTCGAAGAACTTGGCGCGCTGGCCGACCGGCGACGCCAACTCGCCCGAGCCTCGGCTTATGATGGGCGCGGGAACCAAATCGTCACTTATATCGTGGATCGCAATATCAATTACACCAATGTCTGCAATGTCTATTGCAAGTTCTGCGCCTTTTACCGCACGGAAAAAGACGCCGATTCCTACGTCATCAGCTTCGACGAATTGGACAAAAAAATCGAGGAGACCGTCGCTCTTGGCGGCACGCAGATTTTAATGCAGGGCGGCCATCATCCCAAGCTGACCAAACAATGGTACCTCGATTTGCTCTCGCACATTAAAACCAAGTTTCCGCAAATAAACATTCACGGTTTCAGCCCGAGCGAGTTTGTCCATTTCCGCGATGTATTCAACGAGCCGCTTGAAAAGATTATCTCCGATTTTAAGGCAGCGGGCCTGGGCTCGATTCCCGGCGGGGGTGGTGAGATTTTGGTCGATCGGGTGCGCCAGCGGGTCTCGCCGCTCAAAGCGATGACAGACGATTGGCTCGAAGTGATGGAGGTCGCTCACCGGCTGGGGCTCAATTCCTCCGCCACGATGATGTTTGGCCACGTGGAGACGCGCGAAGAGCGGGTTGAACACCTGGAACGGGTGCGCGTCCAACAGGACCGCAGCAAAGGGTTTACGGCGTTCATTTGCTGGACCTTTCAGGCCGAGCACACCAGGTTGCGCGTCCCGCCGGCAGGGGCGCACGAATATTTGCGCACCCAGGCGCTGGCGCGCATTTACCTGGATAATTTTGCCAGCGTGCAGAGTTCGTGGGTGACGCAGGGGCCGGAGATTGGGCAGGTGGCATTGAAGTATGGGGCCAACGACCTGGGGAGCATCATGATCGAGGAGAATGTCGTTTCTCAGGCCGGCACGACCTTTCGAATGAGCGTTAAGGACATGAAACGGCTGATCGCGGACCTTGGCTACGAGCCTCGCCAGCGGGACAATTGGTATCGGCTGGTTAATTGAGCATACCGGGTGGACCGTGGGATGGACTACATGCCCTTGGAGCAGAGGGAGACTTCACCTGTTCAAGACCTTGCCGGTATGGTCCGACAAGCCGGGGCGGGGCTGACTCGCCCCAGCCATTTACTGCTGAGTGCCTTCACCACCCTGCCAAAATCGAAACCAGACCCCGGCTTTTCAAAATAGTCATCCGCCCCCAATTCCTGTGCAAGCTTCTGATCCTCGGGCCGGGCTGAAGAGGAAAAAACAACCACCGGCAAATCGCGCAGTTGGGGTTGGTTTCGAATCCAGTTGAGCACTTGGAATCCCGAGATCATGGGCAGATTCAGATCGAGCAGGACCACCTCTGGCAAGGGATGCTCCTGGCGATTTGCAAAAGGCCCGTTGCCGGCCAGGTAATCAATAGCCGCCTGGCCGTCCAGGACAACCTGCAGGGTTCCCTCGAGGCCAGCCCTGTCAAAGGAGCGGCGCATGAAAAAGACATCGTTCTCCTCATCTTCAACGTAAAGGACGCTAGCCATGGTCAGAGCCCCTCTTCTCGAGTTGCGCCCGCTTTGAGTGGCTGGCGGCCAGCCGACAATCGCCTGGAGTGTTCCTGCTGGGTGTGGCGTTGGCTCCCCATTTCAGGCGCATCGAATCGAGGGCTTCCATTATCAAGCCCATCCGACCCCTGATCGCGCTTGAACTCGAGCCAGAACCGGCTCCCGCTCCCCTGCTTGGATTCCACGCCAACACGGCCTCCCATTCTTTCGGTCACTTTTCTGACCAGGGCCAACCCAATGCCAGTGCCTTCGTAAGACCTGCTGGCCCGTTGGAACATCTGGAAGAGCCTGGGCACGAAACCTTCGGGTATGCCAATTCCATTGTCTTCAAACCAGAGGCGGACAGAATCCTCGCGAGCCTCTGCCCAAACGGAGATTCGAGGGAGCCTTCCGGGTCCCACGAATTTCACAGCATTATCCAGCAGATTCGAAAAGCACTGCGTCAGCCCCGCCTCGTTGGCCAGGAGCCTGGGGAACTTGCCCGAAAGAGTGACTTGGGAGGAAGGTGGTTGGAATTGCGGATACGATTCAATGATGCCCCGGAGCAATTCGGCAGCATCAATCGGACTGAGCGCCAGTTCGCTTTTAACAGTCTGGCTGTAGCTTAGGGCATCCGTGATAAGCCGGTCCATCCGCCTGGCCGAACTGCAGATCCGATCCAGACAGAGCATGGATTCGTTGTTCAAATTCGTTCCACAAAGCTCTCGCAACAGGGAAGCAAACCCTTGCATGGCCCGGAGTGGGGCCCGCATGTCATGGGTAATCGAATAGGAAAAATGTTCGAGTTCGTTGACCATCTCCTGGAGTTTGGCTGTTCGCTGGCGAACCTGCTGTTCGAGGTTCGCGTTGGTTTGGGCCAAATCCTGTTGCAGACGCCCAATCCCCAATGCGAGGGAGCATTGAGCTCCGATCCATTCGATAATCCGGAAATGGCGGGTGGTCCATTTTTGAGGGTCGAACGAGCAAATCTTCACCACGCCGATGGGTTTGCCATGGAGGCGCAAGGGGGTCGCCAGGACCGAGCGGAACACACGCTCGGCAGGCTGCGGCACATCCAGGTCCGGATGCGCGGAGAGGTCATCGACGAAGGCGGTGCGATTATGCTCCATCACCACGGCGGCAAAGGAACCGGCAAAGGGCCTTTGTTTTTGGGTCAATGGGGTAGTTCCAGACTGGGTCTGCAGGACCAAGGTATCGTCCAGTTGTTCCATAACGGCAGCGACGGTGCCGGGCTGGCCGATGAGATCGTTAAGGGCCTGGCAGACGCGTTCCAACATTTGGCGTTCGTCCTGCACCTCACCCAAAGAGCCCAAAAGGGTTTGGAGCATGGCTTCACGTTGATTGAGTTCGTGGTTGGCAGCCAGTAGTTGCCGGGACTGGCGCTGCAACTCCTCGGATTGCTGTTCGAGTTCCTCGGCCTGCTGGGCCATCTCCTCATTTTGGCGGCCCAATTCCTCGCTTTGTTGTTGCAGTTCCTCGTTCTGCTGCACCAGTTCCTCCGATTGCGCCTGGAGTTCGGTGTTTTGCCTCGCTATCTCTTCGCCGCGGGCGGTGAGTTCGTCGTTTGCGGCGTGCAGTTCGCGATTCCTGGCGCGCAGGCGGTCGGTTAGGTTCAGGATGCCATGCACCGTGCCTGCGACGACCGCGAGATTAAGGCATTGCATCAGCCACTGCAGCAGTTCGAAAGGTTCTTCAGCAGGGCGGCCCGGCAGCACCACAAAATTTTTCAGCGCGCTGATGGCGGCGAATGCCAGGGCCAATGCCCAGAGCAGCCGCCGGTCTTGGTGCCACAAGCAGAGCAGGAGCGGCAAAACGTAACCAAAGGCCAAATAACGATGAGGAACCAGCAGCAGCTTCAGCAGAATCATGAAGGCGGTGGCAGCGAGGAAAATAACCAGAGAAGCCGCTGCGGAGGGCCTGGGATTCGAGGCTGAAAATGATTAAGTTGTCATAACCTCCGGATTGCATGGGCCCGGCAATCCAAGCCCAGGGGATGGCTGCCTGGCACGCGCTCCAATTCATCCAAAACCATAGATAGCTATTGATTAGAACTCCTGCCCGCTGGAACAACCGAGGGTATAGACGCCCGGACCCGGGTTCTTGTTCAAGAGAAGCGGCGAAAGTTGCCTCTCGCTTTGTTTTTCTCTCCCAAGGGCGCCGCGAACCCAGAGGGCTTGAACTTCCGTTCGGTAATGCAGGACGCCGGCGGCGATTCTTCTTTCAAAAGACGATCTAAACTTGCCAGTTGACCTGCCATGTGGCGATTGCTAGGGTTCGCCTCCCGTAAAACCGGGGCTTATGCGACATACGATCTCGGTGCTGGTAGAGAATAAATTCGGTGTGCTGACGCGTGTGGCGGGTTTGTTCAGCGGACGCGGCTATAACATTGACAGTCTGAACGTGGCGCCCACGCAGGACCCGACCGCATCGCGCATGACGATTGTGACGCGGGGTGATGACGCGACGCTGGAACAGATCGTCAAGCAGCTCAATAAGCTGACCGACATCATGAAAGTGGTGGATTTTCGAGATGGGGAATATGTGGATCGCGAGCTGGTCCTGATCAAAGTGTCGGTTGATTCCAAGACGCGGGCCGAGGTGATGCAGATTACGGACATCTTCCGGGCCAAAATCGTCGATGTGCAGCCCAAGAGCCTGACTATCGAGGTGACTGGGAACGAGAGCAAAGTGGAGAAGTTTCTGGATTTGATGAAGAGCTTCGGCGTGGTGGATTTGACGCGAACGGGCAAGGTGGCCTTGCCTCGGAAGTAACAACGTTGGGGCGGTGTTGGGAAACGGAAAGAAAAACTATGGCAACAATAAATTTTGGTGGAACGAAGGAAGAGGTCATTACGCGCAAGGAATTCCCGATGGCACGGGCGCGCAAGGTGCTCAAGAAGGAAGTCATCGCGGTCATCGGTTACGGGGTGCAGGGGCCGGCGCAGTCGCTCAACCTGCGCGACAACGGATTCCATGTCATCATCGGGCAGGCCAGCGGGTTCAAACGGGATTGGGACCGGGCAATCCAGGACGGCTGGGTGCCGGGCAAGACGCTTTTTGAGATCGACGAGGCGGTGCGCCGCGGCACGATCATTCAGATGCTCGTCTCCGATGCCGCTCAGCGCGCGATTTGGCCGGGGGTCAAAAAGAACCTGAAGCCAGGGGATGCGCTGTACTTCTCGCACGGCTTTTCGATAGCTTACCGGAAGCAGACGGGGGTGGTCCCGCCAAAGGACGTGGATGTGATCATGGTGGCGCCCAAAGGTTCGGGGACCTCCGTGCGGCGGAATTTCCTGACCGGCGCGGGGATTAATTCGAGTTTTGCCGTGGGCCAGGACGCGACTGGCCGGGCGCAGGAACGCTGTCTGGCGGTGGGGATTGGGATCGGCTCAGGGTATCTGTTTCCCACGACATTCGAGCACGAGGTGTATAGCGACCTGACCGGTGAGCGCGGGGTGTTGATGGGGGCCTTAGCTGGCATCATGGAGGCGCAATACGATGTGTTGCGCTCGCATGGCCATTCGCCCAGCGAGGCCTTCAACGAAACGGTCGAAGAGCTCACTCAGAGCCTGATTCGGCTTGTCGATGAAAACGGGATGGACTGGATGTATGCTAATTGCTCGGCGACGGCCCAGCGGGGTGCGCTGGACTGGAAACCTCGTTTCAAGAAGGCGGTGATGCCGGTTTTCAAAGAGCTGTATCAGCGGGTCAAGGCTGGCAAAGAATGCGCGCGGGTGCTCTCGGCATGCGGCAAACCCGATTACCAGGCGCAATTGACCAAGGAACTGGCCGCCATTGGCGATTCTGAGATGTGGCAGGCGGGCAAAGCGGTCCGCGCGCTGCGGCCAAAGGAAGCGGCGCGGGCGATTGCCAAAGGGACAAGAGGGGTTTCGGGCAGGGGCCAGAATTGAGCCAGACGCGTATTTTGCAGCGCGGCAGAGCCGCAACAGGAGCGAGCCCCTTCACTGGGCTAAAGCCCCGATGAATGAAACGCGAAATCAAATATGAAATGTCCAGGCTGAGGCCGGGCCTTTGATTGGCTCATTTCTAGGACCTGAAAGACTTCGATGAAAAAGAATCCTGGCGACTTATCGATGCCCCGGCGAAGGTTTCTGAAATTATCCGCTGCAACGGTGGGGGCTGTTGGCGGCCTTCAGGCAATGCCGCCTGCCCAAGCCGAGCAGGTCCTGCCGCAAACTTCTGCGCCGAAAAGGGCCGGGGCTTCAAAGCGCGGGAGCACCCGCGCCTATAACTCAGATTACAAAGGCGAGTTTTTGAACCAGGTCGCCTTTCCGCTGGGCGGGATAGGCGCCGGCATGGTTTGTCTCGAAGGCGCCGGGACGCTGTCGCATGTTTCGTTTCGCAACCGGCCAGAGGTCTATAACGAACCGTGCGTGTTTGCAGCCATCTCATTGAAAGATAAACCGGAGGCGGCCCGGGTGCTGGAGGGGCCGGTGCCTGCCAGAAAAATCTTCGGGCCGCCCGGGACGGCGAATGGGGCCGGGGGCACGACCTATGGATTGCCGCGCTGTGCGTCGGCCAGTTTCAAAAGCCGCTTTCCCTTTGGCGTGGTGACCCTCAGCGACCCGGAACTGCCGCTGGAAATCCAGATTACCGGCTGGAGCCCATTCGAGCCGGGCGACGCCGATAATTCGAGCCTGCCGGTTGCCGCCCTCGAGTATCGGTTCCATAATGCCGGCCGCGTGCGGCTCGAAGGGGTGTTCTCGTTTAATGCCAAAAACTTCATGGCCAACGGCAACAACCCGCAAGCGGTGCGGCCAATCGCCGGGGGCTTCATCCTGTGGGGGGGCAGCGATGCAGAGCGGCCATGGGAAGAGGGGGCCTTCTCGGCGACTGTTTCATCTCCAGAGGTTAAAGTGAACCATGCCTGGTTCCGGGGCGGTTGGTGGGACCCACTCACCATGGCCTGGCAGGACGTGGCCAAAGGCGCGTGTTTCGACCGGCCGCCCATTACCGAGGGGGCTGCCAGCCCCGGCGCCAGTTTGTTCGTTCCAATCGAACTGGGCCCGGGGGGCTCCCAAACAGTGGTCCTGCGTTTAGCCTGGTTCGCCGCGCAGACCAATTTGCGTATTGGCAGGGATTTGCCCGGGGTGAAGCCTGGGCCGGTTTCCACGGCGGATTTTCGACCGTGGTATGCTGGCCGATTTACGGACATCAACAGCATCAGCTTTTACTGGCGTGATCATTATGAAGAACTGCGCCAAAAGACCCAGCGCTTCAGCGATTGCTTATTTGATTCCACGCTTCCAGCCGAGGTGCTCGAAGCGGTTGGAGCCGACCTGAGCATTCTGAAATCCCCGACGGTGCTGCGCCAGACGGACGGGAGGTTGTGGTCGTGGGAAGGCTGTGGGGATGATTCGGGCTGCTGCCACGGTTCCTGCACCCATGTTTGGAACTATGCCCAGGCCATTCCTCACCTGTTCCCCGCGCTGGAACGCACCTTGCGCGAGACAGAGTTTGGACCCTCGCAGAACGATGCCGGCCATCAGCAGTTCCGCAGCGCCTTGCCCATCCGGCCCATAGAACACGATTTTTATGCCGCAGCCGACGGGCAGCTCGGGGGCATTATGAAGGCGTTCCGCGAATGGCGCATCAGCGGGGATAGCCAATGGCTGCGCGGTCTTTGGCCCAAGGTCAAACGCAGCCTGGACTACGGCATTGAGACGTGGGACCCGGCGCACAAGGGATGGATCGAGGAACCGCACCATAATACATACGATATCGAATTCTGGGGGCCAGGCGGGTTTTGCACCAGCTTCTACCTCGGAGCGCTCCAGGCCGCTGTGCTGATGGGCAAAGCGCTGGACGACGCGGTACCGCTCTATGGGGAATTGCTCGAGCGCGGGACACAGAAAGCGGAAACCGACCTGTTCAATGGCGAGTACTTTTTCCAACACATCCAGTGGAAGGGCCTGCGCGCGCAGAATCCGCTGGAAAACAAGAGCATGGTCGGAAGCTATTCTCCAGAGGCTGTGGCCATCTTTGAGAAGGAAGGGCCCAAATATCAATATGGGACCGGCTGCCTGGCCGACGGGGTGCTGGGTTCATGGCTGGCGCTGGTCTGCGGAGTTGGCCAGGTGCTCGATTCGGGCAAGGTCCTCAGTCATTTGGAAGCCGTCCACCGCTACAATCTGAAGCGGACGCTGGCAACGTTTGCCAACCCGCAACGGCCAACCTATGCGTGCGGGGCCGAAGGCGGGCTGCTGGTGTGCACCTGGCCTAAAGGGAGCGAGCTATCGCTGCCCTTCCCCTATTCCAATGAGGTTTGGACCGGCATCGAATACCACGTCGCCTCGCACCTGATGCGGATGGGCCGGGTGAAGCAAGGACTCGAAATCGTGCGCCTCTGCCGCGACCGCTATGACGGACGGGTGCGCAATCCCTTCGACGAATACGAATGCGGCCATTGGTACGCCCGTGCGATGTCCTCCTATGCCCTGCTCTTTGGCCTCAGCGGCGCGCGGTACGATGCCGTGGATAAAATCCTGTATCTCGAACCTTCTCTGGCGGGGGATTTCCGCTGCTTCTTTTCGACCGCCTCCGGCTATGGAACCGTCGGGGTCAAGGGAGGAAAGCCGTTCTATGAACCGAAGGCGGGCGCGCTGGAAATCCGCGAGCTGAAATACGTGGCACGGGGCTGAGCGGAGAGGTTTATCAACGCCGCGCAGTCCAAAACGCTGCGCGCCTTCTGGCGCCGGTCCGCGCGAAGCGTCGTGGACTGCGCCAGTCCTCTGGCGCTTTGGGGCCGCCCCTTGCGTTAAGTTTCCATTCCCACGCCCAGCGGCATGGAATTGGGAAGGCGCGGTCCGAGGGCAGGACATCCAAAAGCGGCAGAGGACTGCCGCAGTCCAAAACGCTGGCGCCTTCCGGTGTGGGTCCGCGCGAAGCGTCATGGACTGCGCCAGTCTCTCTGGCGCTTTGCGTCGAAAGCCCTTAAGAATCGAGGGCGAGGAGGAGTGGGAGCATTTTCAAAACACCCTCTAATAACCCATGACCCTGTAAAATCGGCTGGGCGGCAGGGAATTGGTATCGGTTAAGGAAAGGATGCCACCCGTCCCCGTAACTGTCGGAGGGATTGTGCTCCATTGCGGATCGGTCGGGGCATTCTTGTATTGGAGGGTGTAATGGACGCCCGCGATGCTGTTGAAGGTAATTGTCACGTGAGCACCGGCCAAAGAGACGCCGCTGATGGTTGGCGGCAAAGGCGCGGTGCAGCAATTGTAGGAATAGTCCCGGACGGACACCGAATCCACATACCAGCCGGTCCCGCCGTTCTGATTGCCGGTGTCGGTGGCCAGGCGCCATCGGAACTGGACGTTTTGGCCCTGGGCGGCAGCCGGCAAGTTCACTGTGGTGGTGATAAAGCCGCCCGAGATTCCGCTCCAGGCCTGGCGATTGGGAAGCGGACTGTCCGTACTGAGATAGATGGTCATATTATAGCCGCCGGTCACAAAGCTTCCGCCCGCCGCGAGGATATCCTGGAACGGGCCACTGCCGATTTTGATTTCCAACACTCCGCCATCGTATGCCGTGCCGGAAGTGGTATCGGCTTCGAGGTCGTAAGCGTTTTGGAAAGTGAGCTGTGCGAAGGCGGATTGGATGGCGACAACCGGAGAAACCAAATTGGCGATGCCCGGGTTGGCAACATCGCCGCCGAAAGCCGAATTGTGCGGTGTAGCAGAAGCTCCTGAAGAGGTGGCCCATGGGGTAGCGCCTCCACTGATGACCGAAGTCCAACCTGCAGGCAAGGCTGGCGGAGTCACGCTATCGAAATTCTGGCTCAGCGCAGTGAACGCAACCGGGCTTCCCAATTGCAGAGTGAAGGTGATATTGCCCAGATTAGCCGAGCCATCGCGCAGTTGCAGGGTGGCCGTGATGACACCGCCGCAGGAGCCTTGTGCGGTAAACGTAAATGGCTCTGCCGCTACACCGCCCGCAGCCGGAATAGCGCCGTAACTTTGCGCCGCGCTCGGCGAAACCACCCCGCCGCCGGGCAGCAATGTGGCCACCAAATTAGTAGTCGAAGCACTGCCCAGGTTCTGCAATGCGAAATTTAATGTCACCGTCTCACCTGGATCAATGGCTCCGTTGGTGCAGCTCTCGTTGAGAAGGGTCGTCCCATCGGGAGCGAGCACCGGCACAGAGGTCGAGTTCCCGTTGTAAACGACCAATGCAAAATCCTGGTCGAGCGGAAACGAATTATTGGGCACGCCGTCGGAATTGATATTGGCGGCGGTGACGGTCACCGTAAAGCTGCCGGATAAACCGGCCGGCAGGAAAACGCTTTCCACGTTATTGACCGAGTCCGCAACCCCGCCGGTCGCCGAAAGCGCCCCTGTAAAGACGTTGCCCTTGTAGGTGTTGCCGCCGACGGTGACCGTCAGGTCCAGGTCATTATTGTAGGCATTGGCCGCTGTGCTGCCGGGGGCGTCAGTCCAGGCCAGGGTGACGCGGAAAGGCTTGGTTGAATCGGAAACAGTGCCTGTGAATACACGGACCTGGCCGCTGGCGGTGAAAAGGTCGGCGGGGACTTGATCACGCACGATTCGTGGGATGCCATCGAAGGCCATTCCCAGATTCATTTCACCCATTCCTTGGGTATCAGACCACAAAGTATCGTTGGCGAAAGCACCGGTCATATACCGGGCGGAGTTCACCAGGTAGGCCTTGGTCATGGCCGGGCTGGCTGGATTGGTGAAGTGGCTGATAAAAAACTGCCGCACCAGGGCGCAGCCACCGCTTACGCACGGGGTGGAATGGCTCGAGCCGGAAGAGGCTGTATAAAACTGCTGGCCACTGGGCCAAAAGGGGGTGTTGTTCGGTCCGCCGGAGACCCCGGAGGTCCAATCAGAAAGGAAACATGGATTGGCTGTGCCATCCGGGCCGGGGTTTGCTGCCTGGGGCGCGCCTCCACTGACATGCGAGGCGGGGGCCATGAGTTCCGGTTTATGCCGGCCATCGGCGCACGGACCGCGGCTGCTGAAATCGATGACATCATTGGCGCTGTCAGCCTGCGTATCGGGCACCCCGCTGCCGTCGGTCCCTCCAAAGGCTTGCACATCCTCTCCTGCGCCGACCGTGATCACGTTCTTTGCGGTGCCGGGCGAGTCGATACTTTGCGCAACCGGGTTCCCACTCGAGTCCACACCCTCGTTGCCGGCAGCGAACACGATGACCATTTCCTGATTGCCAGGGGCGGGGTGAGTGGAACCAGCCCGCTGGGCGTCCCGCACCAGGGCATCGTAGGATTGCGCATCGATGTCATAGGCGCCCACGCCGGTGCCGCCCCAGCTATTATTGCTGATCCGCGCGCCGGACTGGTAGGCATCCGCTTCAAGGTCGTCGTAATTGGGATTAGTAAAGGAGTCCGGGTCGAATATGACCGAAGAGCCCAATTTGACGAAGGGGCAGACGCCCAGGCCGTAGTGATACCCCGCAGAATCGGTATGGGGGAATCCCGACAGGCTATTATCACCACCCACAATGTGCGCGTTCAGGTTGCCATGTCCATCGCAACCAGCCAGCGTGCTGCCCGAGTTCGGAGTCCCTTCCAAACGGTTATAGACAACACGGCTCGGATTGGTGAGAACCCCGCCCTGGTGCAGGCCCAGGTGATTGGGCGATGTCGTTCCGTTATCTATCCCGCTGTCCGAAACATCCACCACAAATCCTGAGCTGTTAAACTGGGCCTGCGTAAAACCCTTGCTGCCCAGCCAGGCCAAATAGCCCGGGCCACTGGGGATATTGCCTGATAAATTACCCGCCACAATCTGGTCCTGCCGTTCGCAGAGCTTTCGGCGCGGAAAATAGGGCTGAATGGAAATCACGTCCGGCTGCGAAGCAACCCGCGCCAGGGACCCGGGAGAAAGCCGCACGACAACATCAATGTAATGCAAAACAGCTTGTTCTTTGGCAAAAGGTGCAAGCTTGAGCTGATTCAAGAGTCGCAGCGTCTGCTGATTGATGGGCGGATCGGCAACCAGTTGGACAGCGAACTCATCGGTGCCAATCGCCCGTGGGTGGCCTTTGCGATCAACCGGTTCCGCTGCGGGATGGATTTTGTAGGCCTCGGCGAAGGGGGCTTCCCACTGGATGCCTGAGATGGTGGGGGCAAGACCCTGGAGTTTGGCAAGGCTCTGGGCGTCGCCGTACACCAGGTAAGCATTGTAGGGCAGGTAATCGACTATTTGAACCCCGGAGGCGGCCAGAGCCTGGCGCCAGGCGGGCTGCACAGGCCCGGCGAACTGGACCAGGTGCATCCGTTTGCCTGCAAACGAGCCAGCAGGTTTATGAAGCGCCTTCACCTCCGCGCGCCGAGTGTCCAGGCGCGCAGCATTCAGGAGGATGAAATTGTATTCATCGTGAACCTCCGCCTGCGGAGTGGCTGCCAAAACCGGACTAAGCTGCTGGACTTCATACAATTGCGAACTGCCGTAGTCAGCTATCAGCCGCCCACCTTGTGCCGCAATTTGCGCCCCCACAGCGGGATTCCTAACCACTACCTTGTGAGAAGAGACCGAATCAGCCCAAGCGTGTGGATCAAGGAGAACCGCGCCGGCAAGCAACAGCAGCACTTTTAAGTCAATCATAAAACTGTCTGTCCCTCGCCAGAACTGGCACGGCATCAAACGGTGCGAGAGTATCGCAACTATATCATGCCAAATCAATCTCTTGGCAAGCAAGCAAGCAAGCTGGCAAAGGGGCGGTTGGTTAGGAGAAAGACTTCCTAAAAAACGATCGAAGGGAGGCGTTAGAACAGCCCCATCGAGCGGGATGTTCAATGATAAAACGCGCGGAGAAATTCCTCTGCTGGGGCCGGATGCAGGGGCCGGCTGACCTGCACCTGCGAGGGAAATGAGCCGGCGATGTTGGTTTGCACCGCCCACCAATCGTGCAGGTTGGTTGAGGTTTCCGCCACCACCGTTACCCCGCCAAGCAGCCCGTCCAAGGTCCACGTCACTCCTCCCTCATTGGTCGTAGAGCCTGTGAAGACCGGGACCGGTATTCCCTCGCTCACGCGGTCGTTAAATGTGTCGGCCACATAGAGACGGCCCAAGGAATCCACCGCCACTCCATAAGGCCGATTGAACTGGGCGCCTTGGCCTGTTCCATCCGCGCTTCCATCTGGCCCGGTGGGCTGCCCGCCGAGCGTCGTGACCACCCCAGCCGGTGAGACTTTCCGAATGGTGCTGTTTTGCCAATCCGCCACGTAGAGGTTGCCTGCGGGGTCTGATGCCAATCCCACCGGCACGTTGAACTGGGCCACACCCGGGGGCCCGTCTTTGAAGCCCCAGGAGCCCCAAGTGCCGGCGAACGTTGTCACGGCCATGGCTGGTGTTATCTTGCGTATTGTGAGATTCCCAGTATCGGTCACATAGATGTTCCCCGCGCTGTCCAGCGCCACCCCCGAAGGTTCCTCGAAGAGGGCTGCAGAGCCGGTCCCGTCCGCATGTCCCGTCTCTCCGGGCAGGCC
>DASYZB010000115.1 GCA_035946615.1 Verrucomicrobiia bacterium | reverse complement strand
AGCGGCGCCAAACCCCGTAGGGGTGACCTGACACGTCATCAATCGACAGAGACGCGGCAGCTTTCGTGTTGTAGCGCATGTTGCGGACTCCTCTGTAAGCCGGCGGCTCGGATTATTGCTCTTCGGATTCAGTCGGGATTTGGGGTTTCGGCGTTCAGATTTCCCCTGGCTTACTTTTCTGTCAGTGAGTTAGTCGGGGGCTTGGCCACCCGGACTTCAATACCGCTGACGAGAGAATCGGCAGGGTTAAGGATGACACGGTCGGTGGGACCCACCCCGGCGATGATCTCGACGGTAGGGCCGAAATCGCGTCCGAGGGTGACCTTGCGCAACTCGACCTTGCCATCGGGCTGCACGACGCCCACCTGCATGCCCTCTTTGCGGAAGAGCAATGTATTGGAGGGCAGCGTCAGCGTCGCCTCCGGCTTGGCCTCGGTAAAGCGGACCTGGGCGTAACTGCCGACCAGGATTTCTCCGCGGGAATTATCGACCTGCAGTTCGGTCAGCATGGTGCGAGACGCGGCACTCATGGCGCGCGAGGCGCGCACGATTTTGGCCCGAAAGACACGCCCGGGCAGTTCAGGAACACTCAACTCGGCCATCTGCCCGGGAACGACATCGCCGGTCACAACATCGGGCACGCGCACGTACACGCGAAGAATGCCGGTTTGGGCCAGCCTGAACAGTTCCTTGCCGCTGGCGGCCGAGATGAGCTGGCCGACATCAGTTCCGCGCGCGGTAATCGTGCCATCAAAGGGTGCGGTCACCTGCTCGAAATGCTGCAGTTCTTCCAGGCGCACCACGTTGGCTTGCGCAGCCTGCACGGTGGCTTTTTTGAGCTCGAAGTCGGCTTGCTTCTCAATGGCTTCCTGTTCGCTCACGCTGGCCGTTTTCACCAGGTCCGCCCAGCGTGCGGCAGTGACTTTAGCCAGAGTCAGGGAAGCCTGGGCCTGGGCGAGTTGTGCCCTGGCCTGGGCCAATTCCTGGTTCAATTCGGGGGTGTCAATCTCGGCCAGCAAATCACCTGCGCGCACTTGCGAGCCGATATCGACCAGATAGCGTTTGAGATAGCCGCTGGCTCGGGCATAAATCGGGGCTTCGAGGTACGGGGTGACTTCGGCGGGCAAGGCCAATCCAGCGGCGGCTTGGCCAGGGGCAGGCGAAACGACTTTGACGGTTTGGACGGACAGCTCGTGAGCTTCTGCGCGCAAGGCGGCCCGATGTTGCCACCGCGGCAGAAGGCCGGCCAGGGCGCCAATGATGATCAGCGCCGCCGCAACCATGGCCGCATGGCGCAATTTTGTCCCAGCGCGGGCGGCGGCATCCGCTGTCGAGGGCGCCGGTGGTGCTGGTGCTGGCGCAAAGGTTTTGCTGGTCGAGTGATTCATATCTTACAAAAGTTCATTCCTTCCCTATGCGCCCGCTATGGCCGGACCCGCACTGCCCGGAGTCTGCAAAACCGGGGCTTCGCTGGAAACAATCGCGCGCCGATGCAGCAGGCTGAAAACGACGGGCACAAAAAACAAGGTGGCAACCGTAGCGATGACAAGCCCGCCTATCACTGCCCGGCCCAGCGGGGCATTTTGCTCGCCGCCTTCACCCAGGGCAAGCGCCATGGGCACCATGCCAATGACCATGGCCGCTGCGGTCATCAGCACCGGACGCAACCGGCTCACCCCGGCCTCCCAGGCGGCGCTCACCGGGTCCTGGCCTTGCTGGAATGCATTGCGGGCAAAGGTCACGACCAGCACGGAATTGGCGGTGGCAACGCCCAGGCTCATAATGGCGCCCATCAGGGCCGGCACACTCAGTGTCGTGAAGGTGAGGTGCAAGGCCCAAACCACCCCTGCCAGAGCCCCCGGCAGCGCTGTGATAATGATGAACGGGTCCAGCCAACTCTGAAAATTGATCACCAACAGCAAATAAATCAGCACAACCGCCATCGCCAGGCCCATCCCCAGGCCGGCAAAGCTCGAGTGCATCGTTTCGGCCTGCCCGCGCAACATAATGAAACTCCCGCGCGGCAGTTCCCGCTCCGCTTGGGCTATCAGCGGCCTGAGGTCGTGCAGCACCCCGCCCAGGTCCCGCCCGCTGACCCCGCCATAAACGTCAATCACTGGCACGACGTTGTAATGCGAAATGACCGGCGGACCGCTGGTGCGGGTGACTTTGGCCACATTGGCCAGCAACTCAACGTCGCCCTGGCCTGGTTGGCTGGCGTTAATCGGTATCGAATTCAAAGCGGCTAACGAGTCCATACTGCGCTCCGGGACGCGCACGTTAACCAGGTATTGGATGCCCGAATGGGGGTCCAGCCAGTAAACCGGCGAGACCTGCCCGCTGCCGCTCAAGCTCAGCAGCACCGAATTGACAACATCCTTTTCGGCCAGGCCCATTTCCGAGGCCTTGGTGCGGTCAACGGTGAACTCGAATTTGGCCAGGTCGGCCGGCTGTTGCACACGCACATCCACCGCCCCGGGGACCTGGCGAATCCGCTCGGCCAGCCGCCCCGCCACCTCCCGGTTGCGCTCCTGGTCCCGTCCGACGATTTGAACGTCATAGGGGGCCGGCAGACCGAAATTAATCGATTGGCTGACGATGTCCGCCGGCAGGAAATAAAACGTCAAGCCGGGGAACTGGCGGCCCAAATTCCGGCGCAACTGGTCCACGTACTTTTGGGTGGGGGCATGCTCGGCCGCCAGCGAAACGAGGATATCGGCGTCGCCGGTGCCCAGCAGGCCGCTGTCGTTATAGGTCAGGTTAATGCTCGAAGCAGGAATGCCGATGTTGTCGAGCATGCCTCTGAATTGCTCGGCAGGAATCTCCTTGCGCACGGCGCTTTCGACTTCATCGACCAACTTGGCCATCTCTTCGATCCGCGTGCCGCTCCGGGTCCGCACATGCAGCCGGAATTGACCCGCATCAACGGTTGGGAAAAAATCCTGCCCCAGCTCAGGTACCAGCAACATGCTGGCCACACAGAAGCCGATGAAAATTAAGGCGAAGGCGCCGCGATGATGCAGCAGGGCGCCTAGTAAAAGCCGGTAACTCTCGCGAAAGCGATTAAAGAGGTTTTCGAACGCGGTCTGGATTGAGGTCAGGCGCTGCCAGAGGGACAAGCGGGGCAGCGGGACGCGGCCCGAACCCGCAGGCGCGCAGGCCTGCGCTTCGTGCGCCACTCCTTGGGGATAATGCTGGACGTTGCGATAGAACCACATCACCAGCGTTGGCACGAGGGTTCGTGAAAGAACGTAGCTGGCCAGCATGGCGAATACGACCGCCTCGGCCAGCGGCACGAAAAGGTAATGCGCCACGCCTGTCAGGAAGAACATGGGCACAAACACAATACAGATGCACAGCGTCGAGACGAATGCCGGCATCGCTATCTCCTGCGCCCCATCGAGAATCGCATCGTTCAAGGCCTTGCCGGCTGCCATGTGGCGGTGGATGTTTTCAATCGCCACGGTGGCGTCATCGACCAGGATGCCCACCGCCAACGCCAGCCCGCCCAGTGTCATCAGGTTGATGGTTTCACCCAAGGCGCTAAGAATCGCTATGGAAGTCAGCACCGAAAGCGGAATGGACAGCGCAATAATCAACGTGCTGCGCCAGGACCCCAGGAATAGCAGAATCATCAGTGCGGTGAGCGCCGCCGCAATGACGCCTTCTCGTATCACGCCCCCAATGGCCGAACGCACGAAAACAGATTGATCGGCGAATTCCTTGACCTTGAGGTCCGGGGGCAGCCCGCTGAGCACCCGCGGCAGGGCCTTCTTAATGCCCCGGACTACGTCCAAAGTCGAGGCAGCGCCGGTCTTATAGACGGTCAGCAGCGCCCCGCGCACGCCCTCGTTGCGCACGACGTTTTGTTGCGGCAGATAGCCGTCACGCACCTGGGCCACATCGCTGATGTGAATGACGGCCGAGTTGACGGTCTTGATCGGCAGGTCGCCCAACTCCTGCAAGACCTCCGGCGTGGTGTTGAGTTCGACCGGGTATTCGGTGCCGCCGATCTTAGCCGTGCCGCTGGGCATGACCAGGTTCTGCGCATTCAAGGCATTGACGACGTCCACAGGGGCCAGATTGCGCGCCTTGAGCGCCGCCAAATCAAGGTCCACCGACACCAGCCGCGATTTGCCGCCATACGGCCAAGGCATCGACGCCCCGGGAACCGTCGCCAGCCCAACCCGGATTTGATTGGCGCTCACGTCGAAGATTTCCTGCTCGGACATCTTGGGGCTGCTGATGCTGTATTGTAGAATCGGCACCGTCGAGGCGCTGTAGCGGATGATTAAGGGCGGGGTTGTCCCCGGCGGCATCGTCCGAATGACGGTTTGCGCAATGGCGGTGACCTGCGCCACACCGGCATCAACGGAAGTGCCTTCGCGGAAAAAAACCTTGATGATTCCGACGCCGTTATAGGCATTGGATTCGATGTGTTCGATGTCGTTGACGGTCGTAGGCAGCGAGCGCTCGAGCAGGTAATTGAGCCGCTGCTCGATTTCCCGAGGGTCCAGACCCGTGTAGGTCCAGACAATGCTCACCACGGGAATATTGATCGAGGGAAAGATATCCGTCGGCGTGCGCATCAGCACGAACGGGGTAAGCAGTAAAAGCACCAGCGACCCCACCACAAAGGTGTAGGGGCGGCGCAGGGCGAGTCGAACAATCCACATCGCGGCTTACAAATCAGTTTCCAAATTGCACATCAGAACCCCATTAAGCCACAATGGGTCCTGGGGTGCTAATACAAGTTTGACGCACGATTGATACATAATTAGTATCAATTCCTGTGGAATTGCGACATTTAAGGTATTTCATCGCTGTCGCCGAGGAACTCAGCTTCCGCCGGGCCGCCGAGCGGCTGCACATGGCCCAGCCGCCGCTGAGCGCGCAGATAAAAGGGCTCGAAGAGGAGTTGCGGGTGCGCCTGCTGGAACGGACAACACGCTCCGTGCGCTTAACGCCTGCGGGTCGTGTTTTTCTGGATGAAGCCCGCCAGGTGATGGCCGCCTCAGAGCAGGCCGGGAAACGGGCTCGCGAAGCCGAGCACGGCATGGCCGGCGCCTTGCGAGTGGGAATGATTGCGCCTGTAGCGAACCAGGCGATGGCGCGTATTTTGCGCCACTTTCGCCAGCAGTATCCGGGCGTGCAGCTCTCGCTCTTTGTGCTCAGCAGCCCGGAACAGTTGCGCCGCTTGCGGGCGGGCGAGCTGGACGCAGGATTGCTCCGTCCGCCAGTTGGCTATCCCGAGTTGGAGTACAAAGCGGTTGGTGAATCCCGGCAATCACTGGCTGTGCCCGCCGGCCATCGGCTGGCTCGCAAGCGGAAGTTGGAGTGGAAAGATTTTGACGGCGAACAGATGGTCCTCATTGAACCCGGAGGCCAGCATGGTTTCTATGATGCCTTCTTCGCTGAATGCGCCAAGGCGGGCGCAAAGCCTGGCCCGGTTCAATACGCGCACGATATGCAAACCAAGATGTGGCTCATCTCCGCCGGGTTCGGCCTTGCCCCGACCATTGCCAGCCTGGGAGATTTAAAGCCGGCGGGGTTGGTCTTTCGCCCGCTGCCACCCGGGCTGCCGCCGGTCCAAACGGTCCTGGTCTGGCAGCGGGAAGACCACTCCCCTGCTCTCAAGCATTTCTGCCAAAGCTTCCAGCCCTTTACTTTGGGAAAGGGTGAGGGATGAAGGGCACCGGGATGTTGACTTTTCTCGCGAGCAAAACCTAAAAAATTTCTGACACTGCATTGACGGCCTCTGGGGCCCTGGCTACCACCAGCGTCATCCTGGGAACTTTTTACCCAATCGTCACCGAAGCGGCGCCTGCGCGCAGCCGATTTTTGCAAAAAGGTAATTGGGTATTACAATGCAACAGAACACCATGAGCACCGAGTCCAATCCCAGCGGTGTGATCGACCCGCAAGGCCAACCGCCCTCCTTGCCGGCGCCCGCCCTTGGCTACGCCTACCTCGGGCTTTTGGTAGTGTCTTATATCGGCGTTTATCTTTGCCGAAAGAATTTGCCCGTTGCAGTGCCGATCCTCGAGAAGGCCTGGTCCCTGAACAAAGAGCAGGTGGGTATCATTGGCAGCGTCAGCACGGTCGCCTACGCCGCCGGCAAAAACCTGCGCCAGCCTTGTTCGTGGCAGAAAATCCCTTGGACGGTTCCTCCCCCGCCCTCACAGATAATCCATGACCTCTCCTGATATCCAACTGGTCGTTCTGGATGTGGCCGGCACTACCGTCCGCGATGACGACGCCGTCAATACCTCCCTGCGCGAAGCGGGAAAGGCTTGGGTGGCGGTGTGATGCCCTTGGCTGCTTTACTGGCCCGGGAGAATCTGAATGTGGCCGCCGACCGGGCGCTGGGACATTATACCCATGAGAAAAGCCCCATAGCCGCTGCTGCCGCTCTCGCCACGATTGAGTTCATCGAGTCTGAGAATCTCCTGACGCACGTTTGCGCGCTCTCGAAATTCGCGCTCCGTCACCTCCGCGCCATGCAACGGCGCCAGCCCCTTATCGGCGAGGTGCGCGGATTGGGTTTAATCCTGGGGGTCGAACTGGTTAAGGACCGTGCCACGATGGAGCGCGCGACCGATGCTGCCGATCTGGTATTGTATGAAGCCTTGAGCCACGGCCTGGATTTCAAAGTGTCTATGGGAAACATCCTTTTGCTCATGCCTGCATTGACCATCACGAAAGAAGAAATGAAACGCGCTCTCGTCATTCTCGAAGAAGCCATCAACACCGTCTCACGGTTGAAACGATGACGAACCTCGAAGGACCTCTGCTCGAAAACACCTCTACCGTTGGCACCGTTGATATTCAGCCTGCGCGAAGAGGACAGGTGTGTGCCACTTCATGCGCGTTGTCAGTTCGATACTAGAGCAACGGCGCACGGCTCCCAAAAAAAATATTAAAAAACACGAAGCAACTGTGTGTCTTTCTTGCTCCTGGCGCGATGCCTGCTGGCTGTGATGCAAGGTCCTCTTCACTCGGTTGGCAGGTTGGTATTTCTTGGGCTTGCCCGTGCTGCATCCCCGCATTAGGCTGGAATCGTGCAACTTCTGATCCGATTCGCAGGCAAAGAGACCGAACAACGAGCACTGGGCAAACTTATCCCGCGCTTCTCAGGAAAGAGCTGGGCCTCGGGCGAAACGGCGGTGCCCGCTCAAGCCTTGGGTTTCCTGGCCGAGGAGGGAATCAAATTCACCATGATCGGCCCCGCTCCTTATGAGTTCATTACGCCGGTACGAGATCCTGGTGCCATTGCTGTTTAACGATGGCACCATCGTTCCGGAAGCTCTGAACGTGAACTTTAGGCTCCTTTCACTTCTTCTGTTTTTGGCCCAACTGGCCCCCGCGTTTGCCGACGACCCATACGACACCACCCAGCCCGTCGGCCAAATCGGGACGAACAGCTTTACCACGCCGGTGAACCAGTTTCTTACACCCGCAGGCCGGCAAATCGAGTTGCCTGGCCTCCGGCCCCAGGCCATTGCCTCGAGCCCGAACGGACGCTGGCTCGCGATTTCCGGGAAATCCCCCGAGCTGCTCCTGGCCGACGCGCGCACGGGCGAAATCCTGCAACATGTCCGGCTGCCCACCGCTCGGGCCGCCGAACCAACTCCGGGCAACGTGACCGCTCACATCCTCGGTCCCGATAAAGACGCCGAGGTCAGCTATACTGGCCTGGTGTTCTCGCCCGACGGCGCTCACATCTTCCTTTCGAGCGTCAATGGCGCCATCAAGGTTTTCACCATCGATAGCGCCGGCAAAGTCGCCGCCTCGGAAAGTTTTTCACTCCCGCCCGCCACGGCACCCTGGCGCAGTATCGAAATCCCCGCTGGCTTGGCCTTCTCATCCGATGGGAAGCGACTTTATGTGGTTTTCAACCTGTCCAATCGCCTGGCCGAACTCGACCCGCAAACGGGCAAAGTCCTGCGGACCTGGGATGTTGGCGTGGCCCCTTACGACGTAGTGTTGCTGCGGAACAGGGCCTATGTCAGCAATTGGGGCGGAAGGCCACCTGACTCAAACAGCCTTACTGGCCCCGCCGGACGCGGCATGCGTGTTCGAGTCGATTCGGTTCGCTTTATTGCCTCCGAAGGTTCCGTGTCTGTGATCGATCTCGCCCAATCCAAAAACCCTGCACCCGCGACTCCAGCAGTCTCCACTATCCCTGTCGGCCTTCACCCCTCGGCCATGGCCTTGACGCCCAATGGACATTATCTGGTGGTTGCCAATTCCGCCAGCGACACCTTGTCCGTCATCGATACGCGCAAAGATAGAATCATCGAGACCGTCTGCGTCCGCCAAACGCCTGCTGACCTCTTCGGCGCCAGCCCGAACGCCTTGGCCTTTGACCGTTCCGGGCACATGCTCTTTGTGTGTAACGGCACACAGAACGCCGTGGCGGTCGTCGAGTTTCACCCGGGTGAATCCAAATTGCTGGGGCTGATCCCGGTCGGCTGGTTCCCGGGCGCAATCCGATTCGATTCCCCGCGCAACGAGCTGTATGTAGCCAATATCAAAGGAGTCGGCTATAACAGGAGCCTGACCTCGGCTAACGGCGCCTTTAACACTCACCAGTATCATGGAACAATCTCAATTGTCCCTGTCCCATCGAAAAACCGTCTGGCGGCGCAAACCGCCATTGCCTTGGGCAATATGCGCTACCCACTGCTCGAAGCCGCCGCCTTGCCGCCGCGCCCCGGCCAACCTGCCCGTCCGGTTCCCGAGCGAGTTGGCGAGCCAACCGTCTTCAAACATGTTGTTTATATCATTAAGGAAAATCGCACCTACGACCAGGTCCTCGGAGATGTGAAGAGCGGTAATGGCGATCCGTCCCTCTGCACATTCGGCGAGAGAATCACCCCTAACCAGCACCAATTCGTACGCCAATTTGTCCTGCTCGATAACACCTACTGCTCGGGCATCCTCAGCGCCGACGGCCACCAATGGGCTGATACCGCTTTTGCCACCGATTACATGGAAAAATCCTTCTGCGGTTTCCCCAGGAGCTACCCCGACGGTATGGAAGATAGCGACATCGATGCCTTGGCTTACTCGCCGGCGGGTTTTCTGTGGGACAACACCATCGCTCACGGCAAAACGCTGCGCGACTACGGCGAATTCGGCATCACGGTCAAGGCCTGGGCTGATAGCTCTAATCATTCCCCGATCACCTTTCTGGACCACTGGCGCGATTTCACCAACCGCTCCCAGACAATCCAAATCAGCAGCCGGCCGGCAATCGAGTCGTTGCGCTCCTACATCTGCAAAGCGACCGTAGGGTGGGACCTGGACATCCCCGATGTGTTCCGTGCCCGCCAATTCATCGCGGAATTAAAAAACTTCGAGAATTCGGGTGATTTCCCTAACCTGGCAATTATCTGCTTGCCCGATGATCATACCTCCGGGACCCACCCCGGCTCCGCTACTCCCGCCGCTCAAGTCGCGGATAACGACCTGGCCTTCGGCCAAATCGTCGAGGCCATCAGCCATAGCCGTTTTTGGGCCGATACTTGCATCTTTGCCATTGAGGACGACCCCCAGGCCGGTTGGGATCATGTCAGCGGCTATCGCACGACAGCTTATGTCATTAGCCCCTATACCAAACGGCATCAAGTCGTTAGTACCCAATACAACCAAACCAGCCTGGTCCGCACCATCGAACTCATGCTCGGCTTGCCGCCCATGAACCAGTTCGACGCTACTGCAACTCCCCTGAGCGACTGCTTCGTCGATTCTCCGGACCTGACCCCTTTTACAGCCGAAACTAACAACGTACCTCTCGACCAGGTAAACCCCGAGCCGAAGAAAATCACAAATGCCATTTTGAGGCGCGAGGCACAAGTCTCGGCCAGACTTCCGCTCAAATTGCCCGATCAATGCCCGGAGGATGTCCTCAACCGGATTCTCTGGCATGCGATGAAAGGGCCTCTGGCGCCGTACCCGGTTTGGGCTATCACCAAAGTTCAGGATCACGATTGAGGTGGCCGCAGATTCGCAGGGAACAGTTCCCGCGAGTCCCTATTTACTACAGCCACTCTGCCACTCTTTGCACTACCGCAACCGTGCATGCCACCCACCAACTCAAAGCCGTGAATACCTCCACCCGCCGAACAACCAGAGGGATGCCGATTAGTAATACGCTGAGATTCCCTAAGTAAATAACAACGGCCGAGAACAAATAGCCTTGCTCGGTTATATCCGTTTGGCTGCCCTTCAGGATGTGCCATGTCAGCGTCACGTGAAAGGCATACGCCGCCCCGAGCAAAAGATGAAACCAGGATAGGTACGGGTCCCAATGCCATACCAGGCGGCCCGCCGCGAAAAGCCCCACCACCAAAACCGCATACACCGGGAAGAAATACGGCGCCAGCGCAATGAGAAAATTGGTTTTTGTAACGATGACATGCCCCCCTTGCGAAGACGCCCGGAATTTTTTTACCCGCCCGCCAAAAAGCCACGTCCATAAGGCGTGGGTCAGTTCATGTCCGAAGACATAAACCCACATCGGCTTAGGCAGCAGCCAATAAACAACCAGCCAACAGACGCCCCCGGCTAGCGATGCGACCCAGAATGTGTCCGCCCTGCCGCTCTCTCGGAGCACCAGCCAAAATGCCCAACCCCCGCCGGCGCACACCGGCAGCAACAGAATCGCCATGATGCTCTTGCACCATTTGGGCACGGGGAGGAGTATAGCGAATTGAGCCGAACCATACCACCTCAGAGCGTGGTCAATATGGCGCAAATGCCGCGAAGCCTCATGGACTGCGCCAGGCCTCTAAGTCCTTTGGCGCTATTACCTCGGCAAACTCGCCGCCGTCTGTCAGCTATTTGGCCTGCCGCCTGGCGGCCAACCTCTTCGCCAAACGAATCGCCGCCACCATGCTCGATGGATTGGCCTTTCCTTGGCCCGCAATGTCGTAGGCCGTCCCATGGTCGGGTGATGTGCGCACAAAAGGCAGACCCAGCGTCCAGTTCACCCCTTGTTCGAAAGCGACCATTTTCAGCGGCGCCAGACCCTGGTCGTGGTACATCGCCACAACCGCATCGTAATCCCCGCGATAGGCGTAATAAAACAAGGCATCCGCGCTGAGCGGCCCCACGGCGTCTATTCCCTTGGATTGCGCGGCGCGGACCCCCGGGCCGATGATGGTCAACTCTTCCGTTCCTATTGCTCCACCTTCGCCCGCGTGCGGGTTGAGCCCACAAACTCCTATCCGGCTTCGGGCTAAGCCGATGTCTCCACAAGCACGGGCGGCCAACTCGATTACTGATTCAATCTTCTGCGCGGTCAGATGCGCAGAAACATCTTTGAGCGGCAGGTGGGTTGTCGCCAAAGCCACGCGCAGCCACCGGCGCCGCTCGTCCTGGCCAAGCAACATCATCGCCGTCTGCTGGGTCGATGCCAATTGGGACAGCAACTCGGTCTGGCCCACAAATGAAATCCCGGCGCGCACGATGGCTTCCTTGTTCACCGGCGCTGTTACCAATGCATCGAGGTCACCCCGAAGGCAGCGTTGCGCGCCCTCTTTGACCCATTCGAAAGCAGCCCGCGCCGCCACGGGCGAACCAGGGGCCAACTCCGCGGGCAACGGTTGCGCCAGCGGTTGGCAGATGGAGATGTTACCAGCGCTCTGGCGATGAGCAGAGAGGGCGGCTCCCATTTCAACCGGCCGGAGGGGCAGGTTCAGTCCCAGGCGGCGGCTTAGCGCCTGAGCATGCTCAGTGTCGCCAATCAGCAGGTATTGCGCCTCGTCCTTGGGGGCTTCCGTGAGGAGGGCTTTCAGGGTGACTTCCGGTCCTATGCCGGTGACATCACCCAAGGCAATGCCAATGCGCGGCGTCAAAAGTACTGCACAAAAGTCTTCTTCTTAAGATGCCCAATCCACTGCTTCTCGAGCCGGTCGGTTTCCTGGTTGAGCAGGGTGTTCTCAATTTCGTTGCGCACCTCACCCAGAGATTTGAAATGCGCCGCCCGCGTATCCTCGAGAAGAACGAGGTAACAAGCCTCGGGAGTATTCACAATCCCACTGCACTCGCCCGGTTTCAGAGAGGAGATCGCATCCGCCAATTCCTTGCGCAGGCCGGATTTATCTTCCCAAGGCCGCTCGCCTCCAGTGCTGCGATGCTGGCCTTGGGTGTACACGGCCGCCATCTCCCGGAAGGTCGCTCCGCGCTTGATCTGGGCCAGAATCTCTTCCGCCATCTTCTCGGCCGACGGCGCATTCGTATCGGGAGATTTGTCCAATATAATCATCCTGAGTTTGACCTGGTCTTCAACCTTGAACTCATTGCGGTGCGCCAGGTAATACGCCTCCACTTTGTGCGGTGAGACGATGATTTTTTCCGGGGATATATTCTTCAGTCGCAACTGCTCGATAACAAACTGCTCCTTCACACGCTGCCGAAACTGGTCCATTGTCATGCCCTCTTCTTCGAGGCTCTTGGCCAAGGTCGCCCGATCATGATACCGCGCGCGGATGCGTTCTTGGACCAGGTCGTCGATCACGCTTTCAGGCAGGTTGTAGCCGGCTGTCTTGAACTCGTGCAGAATCAATTCCCGCTCCACCATGATGTTCAGGTTTTCCGAGCTGGCTTTCGAAAACATCTGCTCCGCCGTTTGCGGCTCGTTGCCATAGCGCCTCATTATACTGCTGGCCGTCTGCTCGTTCAGCACATCCACCTGGTGCTCGGTGATTACCGAATCATCCACAATTGCCCGGATGGCGTTGACCAGTTCCGCCTTTGACCCAACGGAACTGGCAGCAAAAAACCCCGCAATGATTATTGGGCGTATCCATTTCATTTTCTTGAGCGTGGGGAGATTACATCCCAACCCTCGAATCGGTCAAGCGCTCCATCACAGGGAAGCACAAGGAAAAACGAAAGTTGAGTGCGCAGAGACACTTTGGCTCGAAGTCAATCTCGGCACACAGTAGTACAGCTAACAAATGATATTGTATATATGCGTTGCGCTTATTGTCAGTTCATTCTGAGCTTTTTCGGCAGCTTTAGGGAAATCAGGCCTGGTAATCCGTATCGACTGCATCAGCGTTCGCTTCTCGCGTATTGGTTATTCCTGCCGTTCGCTTGAGCCAAACCAGGAGGATGCTGATATCCGCTGGCGATACCCCGGAAATGCGCGAGGCCTGCCCAATAGTCCCAGGCTGGATGCGCATGAACTTCTGCCGCGCCTCAACACGCAGGCTCGGCACCGAGGTATAATCGAAGCCCGGCGGGATTTGTTTGGCTTCGAGCCCTTTGAACTTGGCGACCTCGCTTTCCTGACGGGCGATATAGCCGGCGTATTTGAGGGTAATCTCGACCTGTTGCACCACGTCTAGAGGCAAATGACTCTTATCCACTAGATTAGTATAATTAAGCTCAGGCCGTCGCAATAACTCTGCCAGGCTTTCTGAACCGCTGCGCGTAGTCTCCAGCCGTGCAATTTCAGTCTGAATCGCTTGTTCTTTCTCCTGCACCCTTCGGTAATAACGCTCCGGCAGCAGGCCGGTCTCGTAACTGATTCGCGAGAGCCGCAAGTCAGCATTGTCCTGGCGCAAGAGCAATCGATATTCAGCGCGCGATGTAAACATTCGATATGGCTCAACTGTTCCTTTCGTGACCAAGTCATCGATTAGGACACCGATGTAGGCCTGGTCACGGCGAAGCACGAGTGGCTCAAGTCCTCGCACGCGGCGTGCGGCATTGATTCCAGCCATGAGACCCTGGGCAGCAGCCTCTTCGTAACCAGATGTTCCATTGATCTGGCCAGCCAGGTAGAGATTGCGGCAAACCTTAGTTTCCATCGAAGGATGAAGCTGAGTCGGGAATGCAAAATCATACTCCACGGCGTAAGCTGGTCGAAGGATTTCCGCATGCTCGCAACCAATGATGGTTCTGACCATATCGATTTGGACTTCAAATGGAAGCGAGGTTGAGAAGCCATTGACGTAGATTTCGTCGGTTGCAATGCCTTCCGGTTCGAGGAATATCTGCTGTCGTTCCTTTTCGGGGAACTTTACAATTTTATCTTCAATTGACGGGCAATACCTCGGTCCGACCCCTTGAATGATGCCGGAGTACAAGGGGGATTTATGTAGATTAGCGTTGATGACGGCGGCTGTGGTCGGGGTAGTGTAGGTGATGTAGCAGGGCAATTGACCATTGATCCGTTCAAGAATGGACCCGGTTGGGTAGCGCCTCGACGAATCCGATTGTTCCACGTGGAACAAATCGTCCTTCCAAAAGCTAAAATAAGGAACAGGTTCGTCGCCCGCTTGGATTTCAGTCTTAGAAAAATCTATCGACCGACGCAGTAATCGTGGAGGGGTGCCCGTTTTGAGTCGTCCCAATTCCAAACCGATCTCAAGTAGCGATGCCGAGACACCCATTGCCGCACTTTCCCCAGCGCGACCACCAGATTGCTGGTTAAGTCCAATGTGCATCAGCCCTTTCAAGAAAGTCCCCGTGGTCACAACCACCGTCTTCGAGTGGTACTGGACCTCCAAGGTAGTCTCAATCCCATGAACCTCTCCACCCTTGTGCAATAGCCTCGCGCATGTGCCTTGGCGAAGGTCGAGGTTCGGCTCGCGTTCGCAAACCCACTTAAGCCGGAACTGATATGCCTTCTTATCACATTGGGTGCGCGGTGCCCAAACGGCAGGCCCTTTCTTTGTGTTGAGCATTCGGAATTGCAACCCGGTCATGTCGGTTGCTCTTCCCATTTCACCGCCCATCGCATCGATCTCCCGTGCTAAATGACCCTTCGCTAGACCACCAATTGCCGGATTGCACGACATCTGCCCCACGGTGTCCGCATTGATTGTCAAAAGCAGCGTCTGACACCCGATCCGAGCAGCGGCCAAGGCAGCTTCGATACCGGCGTGACCAGCGCCGACTACGATGACATCGTAATTCTTTGGATAGATAAACATTAGATCAATTTATTAAACCGCTCTATGATGTGCAACGTTCAAGCACGATCCCCGGGCGAGTGAATCTAAACATTTCTCCAGCGAACTGACAAGTCTTGGACTAGACATAAACCGCGAATGTACACCAATAAACGCGAATTTCTAATCCGCTCTGGCATCGTACGACAGGAATTCAATTCTATTTGTGACATTATATTGTCATAAGCATTATTGCTGTGCCACAAACCCACGGAGCTAAATAAAGATTCGAAGCAACGAACCGCGACGTTAAGAGTCTCCGATCAGCAACTTCCCGGTGAATCAAAGGTGGCCAAGTGACAATCTTGATCACGTGATCGGAGACCTCCTCACGTCGTCTGCTACAAAGGTCTTGGGACTGACCTTGTCATTGGCCCTGCCAAAAACTCGAGCCTAAGGAAACTTTAACTGCGGAATAATCAAGGCGGTTTTCGGTGATGGATAAAGACTATGACAATCCATTGTCGTCTCTATGGCGCTCGACTGCGATACCGTTGCCGTTAAGGCTGACGCCTAATCCCCAGGCTCCATCGCTCTTGATTATCGCCACGAAAAAGTCATAGGCCCTATTGCCTGAGGCGATAGAACGCGGAGGCGGCAGTAGCAGGCAAGACGACGCTATAGGTGCTGTTGGAAAGCGATACGCCATTAGTGACATCCAGCCAGGTCGCTGGGGAGAGACGCGGGGTGCTCTGCAATTGGGCCGTTCCGTCACTGCGCCAGGAGAGAACGAGGTTCCCCCCGAGCTGGGTGAGCAAGAGGGTGGGGCGAAACGCGACAAATTGCTGGTTGGGCCCGGCGGCGTAATGGCTGGCGATGTCCTGGTCGCTCAGGATGCCTTGCCAAATGCGGAACTCATCGTAACTCCCGTTGAAATACGGGTCGCGGTCCCATTGTGAGCGGCCAAGCCAACTACTGTAGTCGGTCAAGCGGCTGGTAGGATTGAAGACGCCCGAGGCTGCTGCAGCCAACACGCCGTTGAAGTAAAGCCGCGCGGAGCCGCCGCCTGGATCATAAGTTATCGCGACATACACCTCTTGGCCGATGGGGAAGGGTTGGCTGGGTGCGAGAACGAGCGCCTCCGGATCGACGTTTGTGCCGAAGGGGTTCACGGTGGTTTCCTCGAAACCGGGCAGATCCGTGCCGCCTTGGGCTGGGGTGAAAATCACGTAATTGGTGCCGAGCCCCATGGCGTTGGTGCCTCGCTCGCTCAGGCCGAAATCAAATACGCGCTGCCAGGCGCTGGTAGCGGCGCCGTTCCAGGTGAGCCAGGCTTCGATGGTGAAATTGGAGAGCACCGAAACAGGCCGCGGTGGCAGCAGCACGCAGCCGTTGGTGCCCTGCAGGTCAAGAATGCCGTTGCCCGAAAAGCCGCTGCCGTCGGGGGTGCCGTTTGTGTATGGGGCGTTCTGGCTGCCAAAGACCAGCACTCCGTTCGCCCCACGGATCGAGTCGGTCACCAGGTGGCTCCCCGGCGGGCCGTCAAAGCTGTAGCGGTGGCGCAACACCAGCCCGGGCTCCGGAGGCGCACATTTGCCGGCACTGCCGGCATTGAACAGAGTGGCAACTTCGATGGGCGTCAAAGCGCGGTTGTAAACGGAGGCCTCATCAATGACCCCGGTGAAAGGGAACCACTGGCCGGTAGTTGCGTCCCAGCCGCCGGTCATCCCGGTCCCCAGTTCATAGTAGTAAGTCGAGGCATAGCCCTCCTGCGTCAGCGGGGTGCTGCCGATGTTCGTGGCATCCAGATACAGGGTTTCCACCGCGCCATCATAGGTGACAACCGCGTGGTGAAATTTACCGTCGTTCACGGTGGCCATGCTGATGAGCTGCGGTGCGGTGGCCCAGAACATCTCGGCGTAGAACAACCCGTTGGTGCCGACATAAAGGGCCGGAACGTAGCCGCCCAGGTCGCTATTGAATGGCGGCTGGTCTTGCTGACCCAAAATGACCCCGCTGGCCGAGGTCTGGAACCAGACCTCAAATGAAAAAGGGGCATTGCTTTCTCCCGAGACGGGCACTGGAAACAGGTTTTGCGGCAGCGCAATGTAATCGTCTCCACTGCCGCTGATCAGAAAACCGCTGCCGACCTCGCCCGCGGTGAATTGCACCCCACCCACCAGGACGCCGTCGCCGAGGGCTACCGTGTCGAAACCATTTCCTTCTGCCCGCCACCAGTGGATCAAACCAGAAGGAGGCGGGTTGCAATTCTGTGCGTGCGCAAAGATGGCCGAAGCAATCCAGACGCTGCCTGCCAGTGTGAGCCAAGACCGTGATTTTTCCATGTGTCAATTAGTTCAAACCCTGACGAAATTGCTTCCTTGCGCCCGCGTGAAGGCGGGCGAGCAGATTCGTGAAACCTGCGCTAATTTCGAGAACCACATCGGCGCGGACAATGAGGTGTATTGCTCAAGATCGGTGATTCGGGACCCGAGGGGCGGCGGGATTGATTTTACTCAGCGCGTGTTCTTGAAAAGGGATGACGCCCTCTCATCCTCGTTCTCGTTCTCAAATTCTTCAGGGCTTTCGAAAGCGAAGATGAGGTCAGCTCCGGTTCCTTGTTGGCGATCCTCTTCGCATTTTCCATCTTTGCGGCGGATATTCCTCTTCTGTACGCTTCCGCACATGCGCCAACCACGAGACCTTTTCATTGGCCTGATGTCCGGCACCTCGGCCGATGGCATCGATGCCGTAGTAGCCCAAATCTCCGGGCATGGCCGCTCCACGCGGGCGCGTGTTCTGGCCCATGCGCATCGGCCCTTTACACGGGGATTGCGCCTGAGAATTCTCGAGGCGAGCTTGCACGGAACAGTCCGTGAGATTTGCGAGTTGAATTTTGCGCTTGGCGAACATTTTGCGCGGGCGGCCCTGGCTGTATTGCGCGTGGCGAAACTCGAGCCAAATCAAATCGTGGCTATCGGTTCGCACGGGCAAACGGTCCACCACTTGCCTGGAGCGAGGAGGCATTCGACCTTGCAGATAGGCGAGGCGGCAGTGATTGCCGAGCGCACCGGCATTACCACTGTAGCCGATTTTCGCGTGGGCGACGTAGCTGCCGGAGGACAGGGCGCGCCGTTGGCGCCCTACGCCGATTGGGCGCTCTTCACCGACCGGGCAGAGCCCCGCATCGTGCAAAACATCGGCGGGATTGCTAACCTGACCTTTCTGCCTGCCGATGCCGGGCTTGAGGAGGTCCTAGCGTTTGACACAGGTCCCGGCAACATGCTCATTGACGGTCTGGTTGCCGTGCTGAGTGCGGGCCGCAAATCCTTTGATCGGGATGGACGCTGGGCCGCTCAAGGGACCGTTTCCTCGAAGTTGCTGGCGCGTCTTATGACCCACCCATTCCTGAGGCGCAAGCCGCCCAAAACAACCGGGCGCGAGGAGTTTGGCGAGCCACTGGTACAGGACATCTTGATGGCGGCGGGGCGGCTACAGTTGGCCGCACCCGATGTTGTTGCCACAGCCACTGCCTTTACCACCTCGAGCATTGTCCAGGCCTATCGCCGGTTCGTTTTTCCGCGCCTCAAATCCGGTCCCTCTTCCGGCTTGCAAATCATTCTCGGCGGTGGCGGCGCCAGAAATCCAACCCTGCGCGGGATGCTGCAAGCGCAGGCCAGCCCCTACACTGTCCTGACTCACGAGGACTTCGGGATTGCCGATTGCGCCAAGGAAGCTTTGGCATTCGCAATCCTGGCCCGTGAAACAATGTCAGGCCGCCCGGGCAACCTCCCCAGCGCTACCGGCGCGCGGCGCCCGGCGATTTTAGGGAAAATTATCCAAGGCAGTCTTCGATGAAGCTCAGGACCTCTTCGATGACTTGAAGCTTAAGCCGGTCGCTCGGTTCCGCTACGGGTTCTTTCAGATCTCCATAGAAGGTCACCCGTCCTCGTCCTCGATTTTACAGGTTTCCAGGACGAAGGGAAAGCCGACTATTTTCAAAAACACGCTTTCATTTGTTGTTCTCGAACCAAACCAGGTTGGCTGTCGCTGAGCCGATGGAAACGATGTCCGGCTTGCCATCGCCATTCAAATCGACCACGGCGCAGGAAGCGGCAGTGATGTGCCCGATGTCAAGGTCGTGTCGGTTCCAGCGAAACCCTGGCGCATCTTCGGCCTTGTAATAAACCATCCCGCCGCCTCGCCCCCGGTAGCCGGCCACGATTTCGTCCCGCCCATCGTGGTCCAGGTCGGCCGTCGCCAGGGCGTGGCCGTCCTTGAAAGAATCGTCGATAACCTGGCGCGTCCAGCGGCCATTTTCGTTGTGGTAAACAACGACCTGGTGACCGTGCCAAGGCTCGATAGTGCAAAGGAAGCGCTGGTTGCCAAGGTGGCCGACGGCGATCTCGCTGGCCCCGCATTGGGGCCATGGGGATGGGTCGCCACGGGTGATTTCCGTGCGTGCCCAGCGCCCATTGTTTTGCAAGGCGTAGCGATGGACACCATCAAAGGAAGCGGTCAATATCTGATCATGGCCGGTGCCATCCCAATCTGTAACGCAGAGGCCATGCTGCACACCCTGATTCTGCTCGCTAATAAGCCGGCGCTGCCACGCGCCCGGTTGGTAGTACACGAGCGGGACGTGGCCGCGGTAATCAGGCGGGGCGGCTTCAAGGCCAGTGAGCGGCGCGTTCACCACGACAGGCTTGCCGCTCCCGTCGATATCCGCCAGACGCAAGCGATGCGACGCAGGCAGGTGGTCGATAATTCGCGTTTTCCAAGGCTGAATTACATCCGCGTCCGGTTCGAGCAGCCAAACCGTTCCAGCGCTTTTGCTTGCCACATTGTCGAATCCGCTGGCCAGCACAATAACCGGGCGCTTGCCTGAACGCAGGACGACGCAATTAATCATTTGCTTGAAATTGGAGGCGATGACGTGCCGTTGCCAACCTGGGTTCTCAAACCACACCAACTCGGACATCCCGCTGGCCAGCGCGATCAGGTCCGGTTTGCCGTCCTGGTTCAGGTCCGCCGGCAACACCTGGTAGCCGCCGGACAGGCCGGTGGCGATCGTATGCTCGGTGAACGATAGCGGTTGCCCGGCGCCGATTGAAGTTAGAGCGAGCAAAACCGCCGGTGCCAAACCCAAGGAGGCAGATTTACGCATAACAAGCGAGGGCCTGTTTGCAGGAATTACAATAGGTCACTGCATTCATTTCAAATGGCAGAAAGCGATTCGTTCAAGACTTCGAGCACAAAATCGGCATCCGCGCGCGTGATGCACATTGGCGGCGCAAAACGGATCGTCTGTCCCCACAGTCCGCCCTTCCCAAGAAGCAAACCCAGTTCACGCGCATTTTCCAGCACTCGCGAGCATTCGGCTGACGCGGGGAGTTTTGACGCCCCGTCCTTCACCAACTCGATTCCGAGCAACAAACCTCTTCCACGAACGTCGCCGATGATTTTGTGCTTTTCTTTCAATTTGTTCAACTCCGTTAAAATGTGATTGCCGAGCGTCCGGGAGTTTTCCTGAAGATGTTCCCTCTCGATGACTTCGAGGACGGCTTTGCCAATCGCGCTGACAACGGGGTTTCCGCCGAAGGTGTTAAAATGGAGCTTGCCGACCAGCGCCCTGGCAATCTGGGGCGTCGTGACGACCGCCCCGAGCGGACAACCATTACCAATGCCTTTGGCCATCGTCACAATGTCTGGAACCGCTCCTTGGGTCTGGAAGCCCCAGAAATGGTCGCCCGTGCGGCCAAAGCCTGTCTGGACCTCGTCTGCAATGCACACGCCTCCAGCGGCGCGGATATGCTCATAAACCCTTTTCAGATAGCCTGGGGGAAACTCGACTACGCCGCCGACCCCTTGAATGGATTCAGCTATAAACGCCGCCACCTTCCCCGGCGTTGCATAATCAATCAGATTCTTCACGTCCTGGGCATACTTTTGTCCCGCATCCGGGTCGTCGTAGCCAAATGGGCCGCGATACGGATACGGCTCGAGCGCGTGATGCACGCCGAAACTGTGCGGCACATTGTGTTTCCAATTGCTATGCGCCGTGGCCGCCATACCGGATGCGTTGCCCCCGTGATAAGCATTGCGCAGAGCAATGACATCGTAGTTGCCGGTCGATGCCCGCGCAATGAGCAACGCCAGGTCGTTGGCCTCCGAGCCGGAGTTCACGAAATAACACAACTTCAAGTCACCCGGCAGTTTCGAGGCGAGCTTCTCCGCATAGAGGGCGACGTTCGGGTGCAGGTAGATCGTTGTGGAATGTTGCAGCCTTTCATTTTGCTTGTTCGCCGCCGCGACGACATGAGGATGACAATGCCCGACGCTGACCGTCACGATTCCGCCAAGGCCGTCCAGGTAACGCTTGCCGGTCTCATCCCAGACGTATTGCAGGGAGCCTTCGACGAGCATGATGGGTTCCTTGTAGAAAAGGAAGATGCCCGGATTCACGAACTGCGCGCGCAACGCCGCGATTTCAGCCGCAGACGGCCCATTATATTTTCCCGGCGAATGGCTGCACGGCGGCAGCGGGATGCTTTTCATAGTCAGGCGAAGATTAGGGCGGGGAACGACAAAAATAAACCACGCAAACGGCGCGGCAAGCGGCACGCCGCGCACGGGTTGCTTGCGTCCGTCGAGGACTTTTGCGAACGTAGGCCCGTGAGAACGAACTTGTGCGCTGGTGTTTGTGCTGCTTTCGCTGCTGCATTGGCTTGCGTTACGTTTCATGGCTCACGAAATGCCTGTAAACATTGGGTTGCCGGTGTGGCGAAATGGCAGACGCACAGGACTTAAAATCCTGGGGCTGTAAAAAGCCGTGTGGGTTCAAGTCCCACCACCGGCACCAAAATATCGTTTATCACTGGAATAACAGCAGGCGCAAATTTCATGCTGCGGAGTTGTCCTGTAGCGAGGCGGCGCCTCAGACCTGTGTTGAGAATCAACCGCGGATGGACGCAAATCAGAGCGCATTTTTGAGACGGGACCCTTTGACTTTCTTATCGTGGCATGGGCGCGAATTCTTCAAGGGAGTTTGATTCTTGCGAGTCGTAGTTTAGCTGCGTGGCGAGGGGGAGACCAGTCTGGTCTCTTCGGCTAGATTGCTTGAGCCCTTTTTGTTCGCAAATTCCGGTTTATCTGGTAAAAACCAATGCCGTTACACCCTTATGAGTCAGTCTCGCCCACATCTTCTTCGAGCACAAACCTTCTGGCTGGCGACCGCCTTACTGGTATTTCAGGCCCGCAGCCAAACGCTCCCGGAGCATCTCGACCGGGACATTCAGTGGCGCATGATCGGTCCTTACCGAGGAGGGCGGACCCGGGCCGCTACGGGCGTGCCGGGCCAGCCCAACGTTTTCTATGTGGGCCAAGTGGACGGCGGCGTGTGGAAAACCGATGATTACGGGCGTACCTGGAAGCCGATTTTCGATTCCGAGCCGGTCCAATCCATCGGCGCCATCGCGGTTGCCCCCTCGGACCCGAATATCCTCTATGTCGCCAGCGGAGAAGGATTGCAGCGTCCCGAACTATCCGTCGGCAACGGCATGTACCGCTCGTCCGACGCGGGTCGGACCTGGAAGCACCTCGGACTCGATGACAGCCAACAGATACCGGCTCTGGCCGTCGATCCCCATGACCCGAATCGCGTTTTTGCCGCCGTCCTCGGTCACCCTTACGGTCCTAACCGTGAGCGGGGCGTTTTCCGAACCACCGATGGCGGCAAGACCTGGATGAATGTCCTGTATAAAGACGAAAACACAGGCGCCTGCGACGTCGAGATGGACTCGTCCAATCCCGAGGTGATTTATGTGACCTTTTGGAGAGCCCGCCAGGGGCCTTGGGAAGACCATAACGGCTATGGCGGCGCCGGGGGTGGAATTTACAGGTCGGCGGACGGCGGCAACACGTGGCGGCAGCTTTCCGGGGGATTGCCCAATGACCTTGTGCAGGCTTATGTCGCTATCGCTCCCAGTAACTCAAAGCGCCTCTATGCAATGGTCGCCACCAGCCGGGACAAAGAGGTCTATGCGTCCGGCAAAGGCATCCTCTTCTGCCGCTCCGACGATGCGGGCACGACCTGGCACGTAGCCACAAGTGACGATCGGCCAAGCGCGCGCATTGGCGGAGGCGACCTTCCCATGCCCAAGGTGGACCCCGCCAATCCGGACATTGTCTATAGCGCCAGCATCGTGACGTGGCGCTCGGTCGATGCCGGTGGAAGCTGGAGGGCTATCCGCGGCGCGCCTGGCGGAGACGATTATCAAAACATCTGGATCAATCCCGATCACCCGGAGATCATCCTGCTGGTTGGAGACCAGGGCGCCATTGTCACCGTCAATGGCGGCGCAACCTGGAGTTCCTGGTACAACCAGCCGACCGCCCAGCTCTATCACGTCATCACGGACAACGAATTCCCCTATCGGGTGTATGGCGGGCAGCAGGAGAGCGGTTCGGTGGGAATCTCCAGCCGGGGGAATGACGGCGAGATCACGGCGCGGGAGTGGCATCCCGTAGGCGCCATCGAATACGGTTACGTGGCCCCCGATCCCCTCCACCCCAACGTCGTTTACGGCGCCGGCAGGACTGAGATTTCCAGGTTTGACTGGGTCACGGGCCAGACCCAGGACGTCTCGCCCGTTCCCGTGAAGCAGGGAGGGATTCGGGCTGACCGCACCGAGCCGATCATGTTTTCTCCGGTTGATCCCCACGTGCTTTATTATGCGGCCAATGTCCTGTTCGAGACCAGGAATGGCGGCAAGTCCTGGCAAACGATCAGCCCGGACCTCAGCCGAAAGCACCCGGGCATCCCTGCCAGCCTCGGTGCGCTCGCCGCCAATGATGCCTATGCTGCCAACGTCCGCGGCGCCATTTACGCCCTGGCGCCCTCGTTCCATACGCTCCATACGCTATGGGCTGGCACCGATGATGGACTCGTTTGGACCACTCGCGACGGTGGAAAACATTGGACCAACATCACGCCCCCTCAGCTCGCTCCATGGAGCAAGGTGACGCAAATGACCGCCTCACATTTCGACGACAACACGGCCTATGCGTCCGTGAGCCGCTTCCGGGTCGATGATTTGCATCCCTACATTTTCCGGACGCATGACGGCGGCAAATCCTGGCAGCCAATCGTTCATGGCCTGCCTGAGGACGCGCCGGTGAATACCGTCCGGGAAGACCCGGTCCGAAAGGGCCTCCTGTTTTGCGGGACGGAAAAAGCGGTCTGGGTCTCTTTCAATGACGGCGCGCTGTGGCAACCCCTCCAACTGAACCTGCCACACACTTCGATGCGCGACCTTTGGATACACAATGACGACCTCGTTGTGGCCACCCATGGGCGCTCGTTCTGGATTCTCGACGACATCACTCCTCTTCGCCAGACCACGGCCGACTTCGCCCAATCGAGGGTCCGGCTTTGCAAGCCCGCGACGGCGTGGCGAATTCAGCGGGACACCAACACCGACACCCCGATGCCTCCAGACGAGCCCGCCGGAAAAAACCCGCCCGAGGGCGCGATCATCGACTACTTTCTAAGGCAGACGGCCCACAGCCCGGTCACACTGGAGATTCTCGACGCGCAAGGGCGTCTGGCGCGCCGCTATTCCAGCGACGATCCTGCCGGCCCCACGCCTGAGGAGCTCGAAAGGTCGGCTTCCATTCCCCTTTACTGGATTCGCCGCCACCAGGTCCTTCCCGCCACAGCCGGAATGCACCGCTGGGTCTGGGACCTGCATTACACGGGCACCGTCGCCATCCAACGGGAGTATCCCATTTCAGCCATCCCCTTTAACACACCGCACCTGCCGGTGGGCCCCACCGCCTTGCCCGGACGCTACATGGTCCGGTTGACCGCCGCGGGCGAAACACACTCCGAGCCCTTGCTGGTCAAGATGGACCCGCGGGTAAAGACGCCCCGGGCCGATCTCAAACGCCAATTCCAGACCGAGCAAGACCTCGCCTCGATGATCGCGCGCAGTTCCGAAGCCGTCGGTCTGGCACGTTTCTTACAGACCCAGACGGCGAAATTGGCGGACGACAAGATAAATCCTATTGCAAGTCAGGCCAAGACTCTCGACAGCAAGGTAAGAAACCTCCTGGAACAACCCGCTCACAAAGAAGGAGAAGAAACCGGCTTGGAGGATATCAACAAACAAGTGTCATCGCTCTACGACCAGACAGCGAGAGCCGATGCCGCGCCGACCCCTTCGCAATTGGCCGCTCTAGGGCATCTCGAGACTGCGCTCATTGATGCCCTGAAGACCTGGACGCGAATCCGAGGGGTTGACCTGCCCGCCTTCAATGCCCAGTTGCGCGCCTCCGGTTTGGGGGAAATTCATCCGGAATGGAATCCGGAGACCCAACCCGACTCGGAGAACGAAGAATAAGAACTCGGCGAAGTTCGAGGCGCGATTCGCGAATGGCAAATCAGCGCGTATTTTACCGCTGACGATGTCACTCCCCTGGCCCTCCCCCTCATAAAAGAACGTGACGCCCAGTTCGAGAAGTTCCAGGCCGACTTCAAAAAACGACTGGGGCATCAGCTTCGCCTCAAACGCCTCTTTGATTTGCTCTGCGACGGCATCCGCGCTCCCGCCGACCTGGCCCGCCGCCTCAAAGTCCGTTTCCAGCCCATCGCCCCGCTCAAAAATCGCCTCCGCCGTTGACCTGCGGATGTCCATGCGGTGGCTGAATTGTGGTGTTGGATAACGACATCAAGCGCAAAAGTGGATTATGGCTTCGCATCGCCGGGCGGACTTAAGAGGGACCTTGCTTCCTTGTAGGCCAGCCACCAAATCAGCACGTCGTGGGAAACGGGGTGGCCGTTCAAAAGCGGTTTGGTTTCGTCTTTTGGCAGTGGAGCCATCTGTGCCTCTTCCTGGTTAAAGAGCCAGCGGGCCTCTTCTGAGCGACCCTGCCGGAAAAGGCTCATGGCGCGAAACAGGCGCGCGATTCCTTGAATGTCGCGATTGCTATCGCCAACAGTCTTCTCCGCGACGGTGAGGGAGCGTTCGGCAGCGGCGTATTGGCCGTTGCGGTATTCAGCCAGCCCGAGGCCCAGTTGATACCACGGCAGCAGCCCGGTGTATTTGCCCAGTTCCACAGCCCGCTGTGCGAGGTTGAGGGCGTTGGTGAGCAAGGCGGTATCGGTGGAGGGCCGAAGGCAAAAGGCCTTGGCAGCCCGCTCTGCTGTCCCGGGCAAATCGGTTCCTTGCGCCTCCTGGACCAGGCGGCGGCGGCTGGCCTCGTAATCGGCGTCCTGGCCGAACCAGGTTTGCCAGGTGGCAAGGGTGAGCGAGGCATCGGTGTCCTGCGGATTCATTGCGCAGACGTTGTCCAGGAGGGTCAGCGCCTCCCCGCGCCGGCCGAGGGAGCAATAGAGATTTGCCAGAGAACGCATCGTGCTGGTCGTGTCGGGGTTTTGCGGGCCGCTGACCTGGCGGATGATTTCCAGCGCCTCGTGATACTTCGGTTCCGCTTCCGCAAACTTGCCTTGGGCCACCAGCGCGTCAGCGTCGCGCTTAAGCGCGAGGGCGTGGGTCGTTTGGTCGAGCCGTCCGCGCGCCTCGGCGATGCGCTTCAACAAGGGAGCGTTGTCGCCCGCCAACCGCTCGGCCTCAGCCAACGATTCCGGCGTCTGCTCGGTGATTCGCTCCTCGATATACTCCGGAACGGTTTCTGAGGAAAAAGGCGAGATGGTGCGTGTGAATGGGTCGGCGAAAAACCAGCGTCCCCAGACGGCCCAATCGTCGTTGTCCGGTTCGCGGCCCACGGTCTTGCGGAGCCGGCCGATAACCTCGGCTGGGTTCAAGTGAGTCGGCTCCAAGAGGCCCTGTGGGTTGAGCGTCTGGCCGGAGATCGCTTCGGCCAATTGCGGCAGCCAGGACGGGGGGGGTGCCGGCGATGGAGCGATGTCCCAAATCCGCACGTTCCCGTCTTGCGCCGCGGTTATGATGCGCTTGCCATCCGGACTGAATTGCACCGAATTGACCGGCCACGTCATGCCAACCACGCGCTCGCCATGGGCGCTCCGCTTGAACTCACCTGGACCAGCCTCCCACCCATGAAACAGTGGCTCCATCAATGGCTGTCCGGTCTGCGCATCCCACACCCGCGCCGTTCCATCCTCCGCTGCGGTAACGATGCGCCTCCCATCCGGACTGAACTGCGCGGAGCTAACCAAACCGGCGTGTTGCAAAGGCTCGGTCAGTGGCAGCCCGCTCCGGACATCCCAGACTTGAGCCGCAGACCCGGATACCGTGAGGAGCCGCTCCCCATCCGAACTGAATTGCGCGGAGTTGACCTCTCCACCCAGTTGCGTCAAGGGTTGGCCGCTTTGTGCATCCCACACCTGCGCAGTGCCGTTTTGCGATACGGTGACGATGCGCTTGCCATCCGGACTGAATTGCACCGAATTGACAGCAACCAAATTCGCGTGTTGCAGCTCGGTCGATGGCTGTCCGCTCTGGGCGCTCCACACCCGCACCGTTCCGTCACCCGAAGCGGTGACGATGCGCTCGCCATCCGGACTGTATTGTGCCGAGCTGACCGGAGCGGTTTGTTTCAACAGCTCCCTTAGTTGCTGGCCGCTCTGAACATCCCACAGCCGCACGGTCCCGTCAGTCGAAGCGGCGACGATTCGGCTGCCATCCGGACTGAATTGAGCCGATTGCACCCACCCGTCATGCTTAAGAGGAGCAGTCAGGGGGTGGCCGTCCTGCGCATCCCACACCCGCACCTGGTCCCCAGCCCTGGTGAGGATGCGCTTGCCATCCGGACTGAACTGCGCGGCGTTGACGAAGCTGTAGTGTTGCAAGCGCTCGGTCAGCGGCTGGTGGCTCTTTGCATCCCAGACGCAAACCCAATTCCCCCATACCGTCAGGATGCGTGTTCCATCCGGACTGAATTGCGCTGACGCGAAGCCGGCTTGTTTCAAGATTTCCGCCAACGGCGGCTGGCCGTTCTGCATCTCCCAGACCCGCACCGTACCATCCCGGGACGCGGTGAGGATGCGTTTGCCGTCTGGACTGAATTGCGCGGAGTTGACGACGCTATTGTGTTGCAGAGGCTCCGTCAGCGGCTGGCCGCTCCGCGCATTCCAGCCCCGGGCCACGGCGCCAGAGGCGGTGACAATTCGCGTTCCATCCGGGCTGAATTGGGCTGAATTGACACGATTATCCTGAATGCCATGTCCCGGAAGCAACTGCCCGCTCTGCGCGTCATAAATCTGCACAGTGCCGCCCCACGTCGTCGTGAGGATGGACTTGCCATCCGGACTGAACTGGGCGGAGGCCACGGGAAGGATGTGTCCGAGGGTCATCAGTTGTTGGCCACTTTGCGCATCCCATACCCGCGCCGACCCGTCGCCAGAAGCCGTAACGATACGCTTGCCGTCCGGACTGAACTGCGCTGACCTCGCGAACGATGAGCCAAGCTGTGGCAGCATCGTCAAAACCCGGCCGTTCTTTGCGTCCCAGACCCGTACTTGGTCCCAGGCCGCCGTGATAATGCTGCTGCCATCTGGACTGAATTGCGCTAAAAGCAGGCTCAACTTGCCGCCGGTTTGCAACTCGGCCAGTTTCCGGCCATCTTGCGCATCCCACACCCAAGCCGAAGCGCCGCACATGGTGACGAGGCGCCTCCCATCCGGACTGAATTGGGCGGAGGCGACCAAGCCGTTGTGTGGCAAAGGCGGTGTCAGCGGTTGGCCGCTCGACGCATCCCAAACCCGCGCTTGATCCCATGTCGCCGTGACAACGCGCGTTCCGTCCGGGCTGAATTGCGCCGCGCCCACCTGTCCGCCCAGTCCCAGTCGCGTCAAGGGTTGGCCGCTTTGTGCATCCCACACCTGCGCAGTCCAATCCTCCGAAACGGTGAGGATGCGCTTGCCGTCCGGACTGAATTGAGCTGAGTTGGCTGATTTGGCTGGTTTCAACAAAACCGTGGGAGCCATCCAGGAATGAGACGCCAACAAGGTCGCCATGCTGGTTAACGCGGCCTCGTTGGCCGGATCGTCAGCGAAGCTGCGCGCCAGATAAGCCAGGGCATCGCCCGGGTGCTTTTCGGTGATGGCGCGCGAACCTTGCAAAAACTCGGATGTGGACAAGGCTGTTTTCGCCTCGACTTCCTTCTGCCGGGCATTCTGTTCCGCCGACTTCGCTTGCCGGGACGCCGCTACCGCCCGAGCGGCTTGCGCCTGGGCCTGCTGGTTGGCCGCCTCGGCTTTCTGACGCATCGCGGCTTCGCTGGCGCGGGCTTGCTTCTCGCGGATAAAAAGGAACGAGCAAATCACCAACCCCAGGGCCAACGACGTAACGACGGCGGCTGCCGCCCCAAAGGCCAGTTTGTTACGCCGGGCCATTTTCTGAAAGCGATACAACTTGCCCGGCGGGCGGGCGAGGACCGGCTCATTGTTCAGATGCCGCTGAATATCCATCGCGAGGCCGTTGGCTGTTTCGTAGCGCCGCCCCCGGTCTTTCTCCAAGGCCTTCATCACGATCCAATCCAGGTCGCCGCTGAGCAGATGGCGCAGTTTGGGAGGATCGGCCTGGCGGTGCCTAGCCACCGTCGTCTGCTCCACCGCGTCCAGCGTATGCAGTCTGGTGGAGGGCCGTACGGGTTCCTCTTCCCGGATGATTCGGCGAATTTCATCCAAACCAGCTTTCAATAGCCTTTCGCCCTCGAACGGAGTTCTGCCCGTCAGCAACTCATAAAGCAATACTCCCAACGAATAGATGTCGCTGCGCGTATCAATGTCCAACCCGCTCAGCCTGGCCTGCTCCGGGCTCATATAGGCCGGCGTCCCAATGAACTGCTCGAAGGCCGTGAACAATGTCTTATCCGTCAGCCGCTGGTCGGTCGTCGCCTTGGCGATGCCAAAATCAATGATCTTGGGCACCGGCACGCCGTCATGGTCCGCCACCAGGATGTTGGAAGGTTTGATGTCGCGATGAATGATGCCCTTCTGGTGAGCATGTTGAATGGCCTGACACACTTGCACGAACAGGCTCAGCCGGGTTGCTGTGCTCAGATTGTTTTCGTCGCAATAGCGCGTGATGGGGATGCCTTTGACCAACTCCATCACAAAATAAGGCCGGCCCGTCTCGGTCGCGCCGGCGTCCAGCACCTTGGCGATGTTCGGATGGTCCATCAGCGCCAGCGCCTGGCGCTCGGCCTCGAAGCGGGCGATGACTTGCTTGGTATCCATGCCCAACTTGATGACCTTCAGCGCTACTCGCCGCCTCACGGGCTCCTGCTGTTCGGCCATATACACCACTCCGCAGCCGCCCTCCCCGATGCATTGCAGCAATTTGTAGCGTCCGATGACGGTTCCGGCAGCTTCCTCGATGGGGGATATTTTGATGGTGGGTCGCTCAGCGTACGCGGCAGGTTTCTTCATGAAGGTATCCTGCTCAAAATGCTCGGCCAGCAAGGCCTCCATCCGAGCGCGTAGCGCCAGGTCCTTGCCGCAGGCGCCGTCCAAAAACGCGGTCCGTTCCTCGGGTGTGTTCTTTTCCAGCGCCTCAAAGAAAATCTCTTTCTCCGAACGGTTTTGGAATTTGTCTGGGTCGTTCATATCATGTCCTATTACCAGGAAATGGCGTAATCGGGTATCAAAACACGCCAACCGGTTTCAATTTTTCTGTGAATTCCCATACATAAGCCAACCCTGCTCCTGGAACGCTTACCATTGGCCACGGATCGCTCCTTTGAGCCAGGCCCTGGCAAACACCCAGTGCCGGTCGGCGCTACGCGGGGATATTTCCAGGGCCTCAGCGATTTCTGGAACGGTCATGCCCACGAAATAACGCAACTTGACTACATCAGCAGCCAGTTCGTCCTCGGCGGCCAGGGCATCGAGGGCTTCATGCACGGCGAGAATCTCATCCGAGGGAGCGGCCAACTCGATTTTGGATTCGTGAAGCTCCTCGAGTGGATGAGCGAGGCCGCATTTCAAGCTGGCCTTGTGCCGGGCCTTATCAATGAGGATGCGCCGCATCGCCTCGGCGGCCGCTGCGAAGAAATGGGAACGTCCGCGCCATTGCTGATGTTCTGAACCGGCCAATCTCAACCAGGCTTCGTGGACCAGGGCGGTCGCCTGCAGGGTCTGCCCGGGTTTTTCTTGGGCCATCTTCCAGGCCGCCAGCCTGCGCAATTCGTCATAGACCAGCGGGAGCAAACGGGCGGCGGCCTTGGGATCACCCGCATCAATGGCGCTGAGCAGTTGGGTGACATCGGGCATGTCAAAAACTATCGACCGCGGCCCGCTAAAATCAAGTGTGCATGCGAGTTCGACGGATTAAAAGTATATAGCATTTTTTGGTGCCTGCTTCCCCGACGCCATTGCGAGCGAATGGATGATGCCTTAGCGATCATCAGCGCAGATTAGCGGTTCAATTGAATGGCCACGGCTAAGGGCTGGTGGGCATGGAGTACGCGTTTTCGACTTTGAACGAACCCATCATGCAGGTCCAGGCATAGACCCGTCCGGGCACACCGCCATAGACGAAGCCATTCACGTAGGCCGGTGCGCCGCAAGGCTGGAATGAACTCCAGGTCTGCCCGCCGTCAAGGCTGCGAAGGATTCCCCCGGCGCCGCCCTTGATGTTGTGGGCGCCGGCCAGCATGACCTGGGGTCGTACGGGGTCAATGTACACGGCCCATGCGCAGATGTCCCGGCCTTGCCAGTCCTTTTTCGCCGTCCAGGTGGCGCCACCGTCGGTGGAGAGCATGAGCTTGCCGCCCAGGAAATCGGCGACAAGGATGACCTTCTCGTTGGTTGAATCCACGGCGACATCCGTGGCGCCCTTGGGGTAGAGGGCCGTCCCTTGACGAGTCATTTTGGAATACTCATAAATGGGGCCGCCCCAGATGCCATCCACGCCATAGAGGTTACCGCTGCGTGCCCGGCTCATTTGATGCAACTCCCCAGGCGATCCCGGCATGCGGTGGAAGGTGTTGCCGCCGTCGGTGGATTCCAGCACAGCCCGCAGCGAATCGGGAAGGGGAGGGTTGCGGTGGGAGTTCTGGGTGGAAGAAAAATAAATGTGCCGCGGGTTGGTGGGGTCCACAATGAGGCTGCCCATTTCCCGGTAGCGCGAGCCCACGTTTGCGGTGGGGGTCTGGCTCCACGAAAGTCCGCGGTCGATGGACTTGTAGAGATAACAGGGAGCCTCGGGGCTGTTGATGGGGCTCCAAACGCGGTAAAGGACGTCGGAGTCAGTCGGGTCCTGGGCCAGAGCGGCTGCCTGGCACCACGTTGCGTCGATGCCTCCACTGATTTTCCAAGACTTTCCCAGATCGGTCGTGTAATAGAAGCCCACGTCGCCGGCAAGAAAATAGACGCGATTGGGGTCGGCTGCATCCACGACGGGCGGGGCTTCCAGGCAAAGCACGTCGATGCCGGTGACGCGCGGTTCCCAGGTCTCCCCATTATCAATGCTCCGCCAGACCGTGCCGCTGGCGGTCTTGTAGAACCGGTCGCCGCAAGGTGAGGCAGCAAAAGAGGTGACGTCCCGGAGGCCATTGGCGAAGAACAGGTAATCCCCGGGCAAAGGCGGACGGACTTTTGCATCGGAGAAGGTCTGGCCATTGTCATCGCTGAGGATGGGTTTGGACATGCCCTGGGCCCAAGCGACGACGCGGCCACTGTTGCTGATGCCAACTCCAACGCTGCGCTTGGAGTCCACTCGACGAGGGGCGAGTTTTCCGGCGCAGGGCTCGAAGGTCTTTCCGTCCAATGCCCGATAGATGGCGCCCTCGGCCGTTACAGCGAAGACCAGGTTCGGGTCTGAGGGTGAACAGGAGATGGCCCCTACCCTTTTGTCGGCCAGAGCGGCCACCGATTGCCAGTGGTCGCCCTTGTCGTCTGTGTAGTATAGGCCGGTGGCGGGCCGGAGGGGACTGGCTGCATACAGCCGTCCCGACTTGGAACCGAACAAGTGGATGCCGGACTGATAATCCTTCACGTTGGCGGCAGTGAAGGGCAGGGTTTCCTTGATCGCGAACGTCTTCCCCTGATCGGTGGAGACGTGGATTTTGTGACTGTCCTTTTGCGCGCAGTATAAGGTCTCATCCGCACCCACAGCCAAGGAAGCGCCCAGCAAGGCCTCGGTGCCGGGGATGTACGACCAGGTTTCACCTTCATCGATGGATTTCCACAAACCGTTTTCGTGGACGCCGCGCCCCAAAGTGTGGACGGCATAATAGCAAATGCTGGGGGAAGCCGGGTCCACGGCAAATTGGGAGTAGTTACCACAGACGACGGAGCCGCCGCCGGTGGCGAGGTGGATCGCTCCCGAGACAAGCTTGTAGGTGGTTCCACCGTCGGTGGACTTGAAGAGCCCGGAAATGTCGGTGTTCATCCAGATAACGTTGGGGTTTGTGGCGTGCGGATAAATGCCCATGCACCAGCCCCCGCCGCCCGGACAGAGAGGCACCCACTCCGCCGCTGCGTTGCTGGCCTCGGAAGGAAATGCGGGCAGAAAGCCGGGAGAATCTGGTGTGGCAGCGACAGGCAAATCAATAAAACTCCTGAGTTCTCGCGTCCTTTTGACCTCGCCACCGGTTGCCAGGAAAAAGAATCCATCCTCCGATCCTGCGTCAATGTTCTCTTTGGATTCCCACTCCGCGCCGGAAGCGGTGAATCGCGCTTTGGCGAGCCGTACCCACTGGCCTTGGGGTGTTTTGATCCAGCCGTTGCCAAACCGGGCTTTGCGCACTTGGCCTGCACTTTTGCCGTCACGGCGAAAATCTTCGATGAAAGAATAATAGCCGCTGAGAGGCAGGCCGCCGGTCCGGGTCCGAAAGCAGGCGAGCTTCTTCCACCCGTCACTCGCGCGGAACCAGGCGGCGTAGGTGGTCTTTTCTCCCTCGATTCGAGCGCCGACAAGGAAGTGGTTGGTTTCGTCGAGGCGCCAATCATAACGCCACAGGCACTGCGCGCCTGTGCCTTCGCCGCCGAAGCGTTTGATTTGCACCCCTTCACCTTGGTACAGCACCTCGACGCGGTCTTCGGCTTTGACCCCATTAGGATTATCCCCTTTGGTTGGGTCCCAAACCGAGAAGAGCACCAGCTTGTCGTGCGTCCCGCCGAGTTGCTGAATGCCGAAGTATCCGGTATTCCACCCGCAAGCCATGAAATAGGAGCCGTTGACGGATTTTTCAACGACAACCTCATTGTAAAACAGGGCGCCTCCCGGAGCGGGATAGACCAAGTGGACGGAACGGGCGGCACGAAACTCGCCGCCCTGGGCAATTGTTAGCACAAAAGCGGCAAAGGCGACGAAGGAATGCCTTTTCATAGTTCGCGGTTCAGCACAGGACGACTGACAAAGTCGCAGGTTTCCAAACTCGCTGCTACTGCTATTCTGTTCCCATCGCGAGGACGCCAAAGGCGTCCCTCATACCAGCCCACGGCAACGCTGTGGGAAAGGGGCGCAGGTGGATGGTTGCAGGCCAACGGCCTGCTTTATAGATGGCTCTATGAAGCAGGCCGTTGGCCTGCAGACGGAGCCTTGCCAGCAATTCACATTTTAAGATTTTGAATCGCCGCTGCCGCATAAATGCGGCAGCGGCTCCAAGATGAGAATTGCTCTGCATTGCTATGCGGCGGACGATACTCCAAGGTTGCTTCCCCTTGCTGTTCAGGCATCTTCGTTTGAGCGATGAAGCAAGCCCTTTTAGTCCTTTCATTGGTCCTGGCGATGGCCGGAGGGCTTTGCTTTGCGCAGGAGGATGTTATTAAAAAGGCAGGCCGGCTTGAGCTGCAAGGGCACTTCAGCGCGGCGGCCGAAATCTTGAAAGCGAGCCTGGCAGACGCTGCGCTGGGCGCCGCCGAGCAAAAGCAGTTGGAGTTCGAATTGGATCGATTAGCGCGTATCAAAAAGGATTTCCCCTACACAAAAGACCAGTTATTTGCGGTGCTGAAGAAATCTGTCCGGGACCTCACCCTGAAGGAATTCGATGACTGGATTAGGGAGGGCCGCTTCGACAGCCGGCAAATTGATGGGCAGGTTTATTTCATGGGGTCGAGCGTGAAGAATCTCTTTTTTCGGTATCCGGAGCTGGAAAGCCGGCGGGTTCCGCCAAAGGACACCACGGTGTCACAGAAAGCGCGCCTGGAGACTTGCCTGGCAATCCAACGAGCGGCCATCGCCGAGAAGAAGCCCTATGTGCTGCCCAAACGCTTCCACATTACGTTGAACGTTACGGCCAAGGCAAATGCGGCGCCAGCAGGCCAAATCATCCGCGCCTGGCTGCCGATTCCACGGGAGTACCCTTTCCAACGGGATTTCGATTTACTGTCAGCATCCCCCAAACCCGCGCGGATTGACGCCAGAGAGAGCGCCATCCGCTCGATATTCATGGGGCAGCCGGCGCGCAAGGATCGGCCAACCGAGTTCAGGATTGAATATGATTATACCTGTTACGGGGTGTCATTCGCGCCTAAGCCGGAGCTGGTGAAGGCGTCCAATCCAAACGATCCGTTGCTGAGCCCGTTTACGCGCGAGGGGCCGCACCTGGTGTTTACGCCGGAGCTTCGGAAGCTCTCGACGCAGATCGTGGGGGGTGAAACCAACCCGTGCCTCGTAGCCAAGCGGTGTTACGACTGGATTGCGACCCACATCCAATATAGCCTGGCGATTGAATACTCGACCATCAGGAACATCAGTGATTATTGCCGCACCAAAGGCTATGGGGACTGTGGGCAGGAGGCGATGCTCTTCATTGCTCTTTGCCGGCTCAATGGCATCCCCGCCCGCTGGCAATCCGGCTGGAATACATTCCCTGGCAACGAAGACATCCATGATTGGAGCGAGATTTACCTGGCGCCTTATGGGTGGGTGCCGGTCGATCCGTATATGGGGATTTTCGCCATGCAATATGCCACGGCGCTTTCAGCCGTCCAGCGACGCGAGATTCGCGATTTCTACTTCGGGGGTCTCGACCAGTACCGGATGGCAGCCAACAGCGATCATTGCCAGACGCTCGTGCCCCCCAAGCAATCGATGCGGTCGGATAATGTTGATTTTCAACGAGGCGAACTGGAGTGGGGGTCTCATAACATCTATTTCGACCAATACTCCTACGAGTTTGATGTAAAGGAATTGCCGTTACCCAAGGGAACCGTGGATTAACAATGAACCTGAATCGAGCACTCACTGCCGCGGTGGATGCCGCCCAGACTGTTGGCGGCCTCATGAGCCGTCAACTTCATTCGGTCAAGCGCGCCAATGAGGTGAGCCAGCACGATATCAAACTCGAGCTGGATGTCCGGTCGCAAAAGCTGATTCAAAAGATGCTCTATGCGGCCTTTCCGGATGCGGCATTGCTGGGCGAGGAGGGGGTTGCCGGCGATGCAAGCTCGGAATATCGGTGGGTGGTCGATCCCATCGATGGCACCGTGAATTTCGCCTATACAATTCCGCACGCGTGCGTCTCTATCGCGCTCCAGAGGCAAGGCACGGCGCGCGCGGCCGGCGCATACGAGGACGGCTTTCAGACCCTGCTGGGTGTGGTGTATGATCCCTTCTGCGATGAACTATGGACGGCTGTGAGTGGCCAGGCAGCCCGGCTGAATAGCAAAATCATCCGGGTGAGCCGCCGGCGCAAATTGGATGAAGCCATCGTTTCAATCGGCTTTGCCAAAAGCCGTGAAAATCTCGAGGCCACCCTGCCCTATTTCATCGAGCTGGTCCACCGGGTGCGGAAGATTCGCATTATGGGCTCAGCGGCGCTGGCGTTGACTTACGTGGCCAGCGGGCGGTTCGATGCCTATATCGAGCGCGGTATTCGACTTTGGGATGTTGCTGCCGGCGGCCTTATCCTGGAATGCGCCGGAGGCGAGTTCTGGCATCGCGCCGTGCCCGGCGAGCATGCCTATCGCATGATAGCAACCAACGGACTTGTCCGGAAACAGCTCCGGATTCCAGAGTGAGAGAGGAATTGCATAACTTGGCCCAGTGTGCCACCCCCTGGAAATTTGTCCTTTTCTTTGGCTTTTTATTTCTCGCGAGCGCCGGCATGGCTCACGCTGGCACGTTGGCCCAATTCCGCACTCCTTTCGGCGACATCGAAGTCGAGCTTTATGACCAGGACAAACCGGTTACAGTCAGCAATTTCGTTCACTATGTCCAAAGCGGCGCTTATGAGAACGAGTTCGCCCACCGGCTTGTGCCTGGATTCGTGGTGCAGGGCGGTGGTTTCAGTGTCACCAACCGCGGCACGACCAATGCCACCATTGTGCCAGCGCCCACCTACTCTCCCATCACCAACGAATTCGGAGTGGGCCGGCGTTTCAGCAATGTCTTCGGCACAATCGCCATGGCCAAGCTCGGTGGCGATACCAACTCCGCAACATCGCAATGGTTTTTTAACCTGGCCAACAACACCTTCCTCGACGCGGCCGACACCAACGATTTCTTTGTCGTATTCGGTCATGTGGTCCGCGGGACGAATATCCTGAACGAGCTCAACCGTTTTGTGGATTGGAGCGGGCTGGTTGCCCCACAGCAGAACACGAATCTGATTTTGCACCAATACTACACGCCGCCTTTTGACGATCTGCCTCTGCTCCATCCCTACGTGGATGCTACGAATTTCCTCTTTATGGACATTACGCTTCTCCAAGTCGCGGTGAACCCGGTCGCCGGCACGGGGAACCAGATTTCATGGAATAGCCCGTCAGGGATGACCAATGTTGTTGAGTTTACGACCAATTTCCCCGCAGTTTGGCACACCCTGGTGCAAACCAATGGCACTGGCACTCGGATAACGGTCTCGGACGCCACTGGCTCTTCGAGGCGCTTCTATCGGGTGAGGGTTGCGTATTGAGAGGTTTTTGAGAATTCACCAGGACATCTTAAAGGCCGCTAAAAAGCCACTCGAGGAAATCAAGGCGATTGCGCAAGAGGCTGAGGCTGACTCCCTTCATGGAATCGGCTCTGGTTAAGGCGCGATGATTCGAAATTCGGGCTTGCGGACGCGTTTCTCGCGGGCCAACAGGTTCACGGAACCAGCCTCAGATGCGACGAAGAATGCGATCCCTCAGCTTTGCGAGGGCCTTGGCGCGATGGCTGATCTGGTTCTTTATCGCCTCGCTTAATTCGCCAAAGGTCTTTTGGCAGCCATCCGGTATAAATAGCGGGTCGTAGCCGAATCCTCCGGCCCCTTGGGCTTCCAGGGCGATTCGTCCCTCGCAAACCCCCTCGAACAGTTCCGTGGCGAGTTCGAATTCGTTCTCATAGCACACCGGTGAAGCGGGCTCGCGCCGGCTCTTCAGCACCGGCGTGAGCGCCAGAACACAACGAAAACGAGCCGTCCGTTTGCTGTCCGGCACGTCCTTCAGCAATTTCAGCAGCTTGGCATTGTTCGCAGCCGGCGCTGAATTCCCCGCAACGCCGCCGTCCAGGGCTGCGAAGCGGGCCGAATGGACTCCCGGGGCGCCATTCAACGCATCCACTTCCAACCCGGAATCATCCGATAGAACAAATGCGGGGCCGGATGCAGCCCACAGTTCCGTAGATTCGGTCGAGAGCCATTTGGCCAAGGCTAGGGATTTCTTGACTGCGTTTCCGGCAAAAGTGCCGGCATCCTCGCTCACCTCCGGAGCGAGCGGGAAATCGGCCAGTGTCAGAAACCGAAAACCGTCATCCAGGATCAATCGGATTTCGCCGACCTTATGCAAGTTACGCGTGGCAATGAGGAGGAGGGTCATGGCTTTTTTTGCGGTTGAGTATTTCCTATTTGTTTCTCGCAATGAAAAATGGAAAATGATCAATGCACAATGCTCAATTCGATTCATTGAACACCGCTCATTGAGCATTTGCCATCTGCCAATGATTTGGAGATGTAATTCCCATTGTCTGCCCCGCGGCTTTGGGCAATAGTGGCGGGCTTATGGCGGCAGGACGCAGACAATACCCGTTCCACCTGATCGAACCCAAATGGCAGCAGCATTGGGAACGGGAGGCAACTTTTCGCGCATGGAACCCAGGCGAGAAAGTGCCGGCGCAGCATCCTTTTGGCAAGCGCCACCCCGGGACCCCGCCGGAGCAACTCCCCAAGTTCTATATCCTGGACATGTTTCCCTACCCTTCCGGGGCCGGGCTGCATGTGGGCCATCCGGAAGGTTACACCGCAACAGATATCCTTGCCCGTTACAAGCGCGCGCAGGGGTTCCACGTCCTCCATCCAATGGGTTGGGACGCCTTTGGCCTGCCGGCCGAGCAATACGCCATTAAAACCGGGCGGCATCCGCGCAAGACCACGGAGGAGAATATCGCCACTTTCAAGCGGCAGATTCAATCGCTTGGCTTCAGCTACGATTGGAGCCGCGAGATCAACACGACTGACCCGGAGTACTTCAAGTGGACCCAGTGGATTTTCCTCAAGATTTATAATTCCTGGTTTAACCCTCAAACTAACAAGGCTGAGCCGATTGAAAGCCTCCCCTACCCGGCGGAGTTGGAAGGAGAGACCGCGGGGTCTTCCGGCTCTGGGGACGCCTCCAGCCTGGAGGCCAGGCGCCGGGCCTACCGCGATTCCAAACGCCTGGCTTACGTCAGCGAAGCCCCTGTTTGGTGGTGCGAACAGCTTGGCACCGTCCTGGCCAATGAAGAGGTGGTGGACGGGAAGAGCGAGGTGGGCGGGTTTCCGGTCATTCGGAAGCCGATGCGCCAATGGATGCTGCGCATCACTGCGTATGCGGAACGGCTCCTGCGCGACCTCGACGCGATTGACTGGAGCGACTCGCTCAAAGAGATGCAACGAAACTGGATTGGGCGTTCCGAAGGCGCGGAGGTCGATTTCCAGATAGCGGGCATGGAGGAAAAGATACGCGTCTTCACGACTCGCCAGGACACTCTGTTTGGCGCCACGTATATGGTCCTTGCGCCGGAGCATCCGTTACTCGAGACGCTCAGAACCCCGGCTCAGCGTCCTGCTGTAAAAGCTTACCAGGCGGAAGTGGCGAAGAAATCCGACCTGGAGCGCACCGAATTGGCGAAGGAAAAGACCGGTGTTTTTACGGGGGGTTATGCCATCAACCCGGTGAACGGGCTCAAGATTCCTGTCTGGATTGCCGATTACGTCCTGAGCAGCTATGGCACCGGGGCCATTATGGCCGTGCCGGGTCATGACACACGGGATTACGAGTTCGCCACCAAATTCAATCTGCCCATTGTCCAGGTGGTCCAGCCACCCGAGGGAACGGATTGGCACGGTTACGTCGAAGATGGGATTGCGGTCAATTCTGCCAATCCGCAAATCGAGCTCGATGGCCTGCGCACGCTCGAAGCCAAGCGGAAAATTACCGATTGGTTGGAATCCAGACATCTCGGCAAGAAGACCGTTAATTTCAAATTGCGCGACTGGCTTTTCAGCCGCCAGCGCTACTGGGGTGAGCCGTTCCCCATTGTGTGGAAAACGGGGCCGAGCGGTCAGGCTTATCACGAGGCGCTACCCGAATCGGCTTTGCCCGTGCTGCCTCCGGCGCTGGACGATTACAAACCCACGCCTGACGGCCAGCCGCCGTTGGCCCGCGCCAAAGAATGGCTGACCTTGCCGGACGGCTCGAAACGCGAGACCAACACGATGCCCCAATGGGCCGGCAGTTGCTGGTATTACCTGCGCTACCTCGATGCGCATAACGCACGGTGCTTTTGCGGCGGGGAATCTGAAAAGTACTGGATGGCGCCAAAAACCGGTGCCGGGGATTGCAAGAAACAGCCGAATCTTGGTGTCGATTTGTATGTTGGCGGCACCGAACATGCCGTCCTTCATTTGCTCTACGCGCGTTTCTGGCACAAAGTCCTTTTTGACTTGGGGTACGTTTCGACACCCGAGCCGTTTCATAAGCTGGTAAATCAAGGTCTCGTTCTAGGCGAAGATGGACAGAAAATGTCCAAGTCCCGCGGCAACGTGATTAACCCTGATGAAATTCTTGCCGATTACGGCGCGGATGCCTTTCGGCTTTACGAAATGTTTATGGGGCCACTCGATATGACCAAGCCCTGGAACACCAAAGGGGTGGAAGGCGTTTACCGCTTTCTGGGCCGAGTCTGGCGCTTATTCGCGGATGAAAAGAGCGAGACGGAGTTCGAGCAGGCCTCGACGGTCGAGACCGGAAACCCTGCGATGTTGCTCAAGAAAATCAAGCTGAACGGCGCCATTAAAGAAGCCCAGCCGCTCCCGGCTCAGCTTAAGGCGCTGCATGCCTGTATCAAGAAGGTGACTGAAGACCTCGATGGGCTACGGTTCAATACAGCGATTTCTGCGCTGATGGTCTTTATCAATGAGGCCATGACTTGGGAGACGAGGCCCGCGTCGGTCTTGCGCGACTTTTTGATTCTGCTCCAGCCATTGGCGCCTCACCTGGCCGAAGAACTTTGGGCCAAGCTGCACACCACCCCCTTTTTCTCAGGCGCAACGCCGGTTCTCCCGCTGGCTTATGCCCCCTGGCCCAAATTCAATCCGGCCTTATTGGTGGAGGATACGCTCCAGATTCCGGTGCAGGTCAATGGCAAGTTGCGCGATGTCATCACCGTCCCCGCCAATGCTTCCAAGGCTGACCTGGAGAGGGCGGCAAAGGCCTCAGCCAAGGTCCTGCCTTTCATCGCTGGCAAAACTGTGCGAAAAATCATTATCGTTCCCGGGAAACTTGTGAACCTGGTGATGGGGTGAGGCGGAGCTTCAGCTCACGCTCCGGTTGGGGCTGGCCCAAAGCGCCAGAGGACTGCCACAGTCCACAACGCATCGCGCAGACCGCGCGAGAGGGGCGCGTCAGCGTCTTGGACCGCGGTGGTCCTCACAAAGAGCCCCTTTCTTCGGTTGTTCCGGCCGATGAAGGCGGTCTCTAAACCACGACAACCGAGTTAGTGCTGCCAAAGCCGTTGGCGACCGACTGGCGGGCATTGGGATCGCTGAGCCATTCGCCATCCACCACAAATCGATATTCATAGCGCCCTGGTGGCAACCAGACAGTGGTTTTCCAACCACCATCGGAGTCCTTGCGCAAAGGGGTGCGTTTGGAATCCCAACTATTAAAAGTGCCAGCAACCGACGCCGAGGTCGCACGAGGCATGTCCAAGGTGAACTCGACAGGTTTTTCGGCGGGGCGTTCGCTGGCGCGACCGGCTGGCGCGACCGGGCGGGCAACAGTGCTGGAGCGTGCGTGTCTGGGCTGCATAATTAAAGTTGGCTATGATAAAACCGAACCGGTTTCATTCAGTGATAAACTCAGTCAAAAATTACTTTATCACAGGATGCCGTTTCGCTCGAATGGGGTGTTTGGCCCGTTTGGTGGCGGGACGGAAACGGGCCGTCTCGGCGCCTTTGCTCCTCTGTTCGCTGCTGTGAATTAACCTAACCCACGGCCATGGACAGCAGGAACTCGATATTGCTGCCAGTTTTCTTGAGCTTGTTCAGCACCAGCTCCATAGCCTCGACCGGTGGCACGCCAGTCAAAGCCCGGCGCAGGATGACCACCTTGTTGTACTCATCCGGGTGGTAGAGCAACTCTTCTTTGCGCGTGCCTGAGCGCTCGATGTTGATCGAGGGGAAGATGCGCCGATCGACCAATGCCCGGTCCAGATGCACCTCCATGTTGCCGGTGCCCTTGAACTCTTCGAAAATCACCTCGTCCATGCGCGAGCCGGTATCTACCAGGGCCGTGGCGATAATCGTCAGCGACCCCCCCTCCTCGATATTACGCGCGGCGCCGAAGAAGCGCTTGGGTTTGTGCAGCGCATTGGCGTCCACGCCGCCGGAGAGGATTTTGCCCGAGTGGGGCTGGACGGTGTTGTAGGCGCGGGCCAGGCGGGTGATGGAATCGAGCAGAATGACCACATCCCGTTTGTGCTCGATCATGCGTTTGGCCTTTTCGCTGACCATCTCGGCCACCTGCACGTGCCGCTCAGGGGGTTCGTCAAACGTGGAACTGATAACCTCGGCCCCGCGGCAGCTCCGTTCCATATCGGTGACTTCTTCGGGCCGCTCATCAATCAGCAGGATGAACAGGTAGGCCTCGGGATTGTTCTTGAGTATCGCATTGGCCAACTTCTGCATCAGAACAGTCTTGCCAGTCCTCGGCGGGGCGACAATCAACCCGCGCGTGCCCTTGCCGATGGGGCAGACCAAGTCCAAAACACGGGTCGAGAGTTCATCCGAGGCGGTCTCGAGGATGAACCGTTTGTTAGGAAACAACGGGGTCAGATTATCGAAATGCGTCTTGTCTTTGGCCTTGTCGGGGTCCTCCTGGTCCACCGCTTCGACCTTGAGCAGCGCAAAAAACCGCTCCTTCTCCTTGGGGGGCCGAATCTGGCCGGCGATGAGATTGCCGGTTTGCAAATCAAACCGCCGGATTTGGGACGGGGATACGTAAATATCCTCCGGGCAGGGCAAATAATTAAAGCTTTGTGAGCGCAGGAAGCCGAAGCCCTCCGGCAGCACCTCGAGAACGCCCTCCGAAAAGAGGACTCCGGCGCGTTCGGCATTTTTTTGCAGGATATGGAAAATGACCTCATGCTTGCGCATTGTGCCGAAGTTCTCGACAGACAAGTCGCGGGCCATCTGGTTCAATTCCGGCATGGACATGGACTGCAGCTTGGCGATGTTCAGCGAAGTCGCCGCGATATGGTCCCGGTCGTCTAGCGAGCGGTGTTCGCCGCCCGGCTGGCGGCCAGCTTCTTCTGGGCTGCGGGCGGGCGCGGGCCCCGCGTCTTGGGAAGGCTCTGAGGGCCGCTCGCGTCTTCTGGGCGGCTCGGGCCTGGGCCGTTGGATGTTTTCTTCGCGGCTCATCTCGACGGGCGCGGTCGGGGGCTGCAACTCTTCGGAAGCCGGGGGTTCGGCAACGGCCATGGCCGTAGGCGCCGGTTCGGTTGGGCCGTTGGGCCCGCCAACCAGAGGTTCCTTTGGCCCTTTCATTTTGGGCTTCTTCGTGGCTCTTGGCATAAAAATCAATATAAACTCAATTTCAGATTTTGTTGCAGCGTGAGACCCGGACAGATCGTCACGAGGCTGGTTGTTCCTGCTCCTGATTGGACGTTGTAATGCGGAATCAGTTCAAATCGGGATTGAATCGACTACCGGGAGCAAACCACAGGGTAGTTGCAATCAGTCAGTAAGGCAAGGGAAACCTTGCGGTCAGTTCACCAACACGTTGGCGCACCTTGGCCGTTGTGTCAATGTTCATAATGTCCAAAAGCACCTCGCTAATCATATCGGCAATTGCGGCCATCTCCGTCTCCTTCATCCCGCGAGCAGCCACGGCGGGGGTGCCCAAGCGGATGCCGCTGGCCTGGAAAGGCGAGCGGGTCTCGAAGGGAATGGTATTTTTGTTGATCGTAATGCCGGCCAGGTCCAGCGCGGCCTGGCAATCCTTGCCGGTCAACCCGCGGACCCCCACATCGATCAGCATCAAATGGTTATCCGTGCCGCCACTCACCAGCCGGAAGCCGTTGTGTTTCATCCCTTCGGCCAGCGCCCTGGCGTTACGAACGATTTGCTCCTGGTATGCCTTAAAGGAGGGTTGCAATGCCTCATGAAAGCAGACGGCTTTGGCGGCGATCACGTGCATCAATGGGCCGCCCTGAATTCCGGGGAAAATCTGCGAATCAATTTCTTTGGCGTATTTTTCTTTGCAGAGCACCAAACCGCCTCGGGGGCCGCGCAAGGTTTTGTGTGTGGTGGTCGTGACGAAATCGGCGTGGGCGACCGGGCTGGGATGAAGGCCCGTGGCAACCAGCCCGGCGATATGGGCAATATCGGCCAGCAAATAGGCCCCCACATCACGGGCGATTTGTCCCAATCTGGCAAAATCGATCAGGCGCGGGTAGGCGCTGGCCCCGACGGTAATCATCCTGGGCTTCTGCTCCCGTGCCATTTGGGCCAACTGATCGTAATCAATGCGTTCGTCATCCTTGCGCACGCCGTAGTGGATAATCTCGAAAAACTTGCCGGAAAAATTTGCCTTGTTGCCATGCGTCAGATGCCCGCCGTGTGTCAGGTCCATCGTCAGCATCCTGTCGCCCGGCTTGAGCATGGCAAAATAGACCGCCATGTTGGCGCCGCTGCCCGAATGGGGCTGCACGTTGCCGTGCTCGGCCCCGAAAAGCGCCTTGACCCGGTCCAGCGCGAGTTGCTCGACCACATCGACGTTTTCGCAGCCTCCGTACCAGCGTTTGTGGGGATAGCCTTCGGCGTACTTATTGGTTAGGACCGAACCCTGGGCTTCCATGACGGCCGGGCTGGTGAAGTTTTCGCTGGCAATCAGCTCAATATTCTCCTGCTGGCGCTGGCGCTCCTGATTGATTGCAGCCGCAATTTCCGGGTCAATGGCCTGCAAACGTAAATCAACGGGAATGATTCTGGTTTCCATTTTACTTAAACGGCGTTCGTGGCGGCCGCCTTCGAATTTTGCGTTGAGAAAGGCATCCATAATGCGCGCCGCCTGTTGGGGACCGGTGCTTTTGCCGGCCAGGCACAGGATATTGGCATCGTTGTGACGCCTGGCCTGCGCCGCAGTTTGCTCATCCGAGACCAGGGCGGCGCGGACGCCGGGGATTTTATTGGCGGCCATGCTCATGCCGATACCGGTGGTGCAGATGAGCACACCGAACTCGGCCTGGCGTTGCAGAATGCTTTGGGCGACGGCTCGTGCGAAATCCGTGTAGTCGCACGATTCCTTGGAGTTTGCTCCAAAATCCACCACGCTCAAGCCCTGTATCTGGAGGTGCTCCTTAAGCGCCTCCTTCAACTCATAGCCGCCGTGATCGGCTCCCAGGGCAACCGCGGCCGGACGGCCTGTGGCCACCTCGGGGATAGGCTGGCCCTGCTCGAGAAAGCGCAGCAAGGACGCTATCCCCTGCTCAATCTGATCCCGGCAGTTCAAATAAACATCATAGGAACCGCCGATGGGATCGCTAATGTCTTTTTCAAATTGGTCGAGTGTTTCGTCAAATTCCCTCAGCAAAAAGGTTTTCTCGGCCGCAAAGGGAAAAAGAAGCATCACCGTATCGATATGGCTGTGAGTCATGCCAAAGATATAATCGGCCTGCTGCACCAGCTCAGGGGTCAGCATCCGGCTGCGCTGGTTCGAGATGTCGATTCCCAATTCCTTCACCGCCGCTACGGCATGCGCGCTGGGAGGCTGCCCCTCCAGCGCCCCAAGCCCCGCCGAAATCACCCGATAATCGCCCCGCCCCTGAACGGCCCGGCGGAAAATGCCTTCGGCCATGGGGCTGCGGCAAACGTTGCCGGTACAGACGAAAAGGACGTTTCTCATCTCGATTTGCTGAACTTGGGTTGCCCTGCCAAAATCGTCAACGCGGAAATCAGAATCGCGATTGGCGCACTAATGCCAGCCCTTTCAATAAATCCAATGCCCTCGCCAGGACCGGGTCGTGGACCAAAGGCGGTTCGGCTTGACTATTGGCCGTGGCCGGCAGCTCGGAGTCCAAACCATCTCTGCGCTCTCGCACCAGCTCCGCTTCATTCAACCGCACCCGGCGCACGCGGTTAGTCGTGTCTCTGGCTGCGGAAAGGCCGCTCCCGGCGATCCGATTGGTCCTGGAAATCTCTTTGAAGGCATCGGCATAGTAGGCCTTTTCGTCCGGGGCGCTCACCTCGACGGTGATATCGGGCTGGAGTCCCTCCGGGGAGATTGCCGAGCCGTCTCCGAGCCGGATAGGCCCGGTTGCAATACGGAGTTGCTGCCCATTGTTCAAGGGGTATTCCTGGGCAATCATGGCCTGGCCGGCAGTGCGGCTGCCCAAAATCAGCCCGGCGCCTGCTTCCCGCAAGACCGCGGCCAAAACCTCGGCTGCCCCGGCGGTTTTACGGTTGACCAGGATCGCCACCGGAACGGTCAATGCCTGCGGGTTGGGTTTGGAAATCACCACGCCATTGCCCCAATCCATCAGTGGCTGTTCATTTTTAATCAATAATCCTGCGGCATCTGCCGCCGAGGCGTAATCCGTGCCGCCGGCATACCTAAGATCAAGCACAAGACCTTTGAGTTGATTAGTTCCGTGCCCTTTCCAACCATCCTGGAGCGCGCCCGCCAGCCCTGTCCCTATCTGACTGACACGCAGATAACAGATCGGACCATCGAACAGGTTGGTTTGAATGACTAATCGGCCTGATTCAGTTACCACGCCCGGGCGGCCAGCTAACGAGACCTTTGGGCTCAGAGCCGATACGAGCGCTTCGACCGCCGTTCGGTCCAGGTCTTGTGGAGTGCTGCCTGCAAGGTGCTTTTGAATTAGACCATAGACTTCATTGAAATCCGGCGCCGGGGCAGTCTCCGCCCCGCGAGCAAGGAAGAGCACCAGGCAACCGAAAAATGTCAACCAACGTAATCCCAAAATGATCATGCCTGCCTACCATGCGCGATGGACGCTCGAAAGTAAAGCAGGACAGGGAGGCTGCCGAGTTCGCGTGACACCCCCTCGGCATTCAAGGACAAGAATATCTTCGTTTTTGATTCAGCGCTGAAGGTTGGGTAAAGGTCATGTCTTAACGGGAAAGATGTTGGAGCATTTAGCAGCTATACCGGCTCGGGATGCACCCAAGGCGCGCGATAGGTGCGGCTTAGAAGACGGTTGGCATCTTCATCGCCGGCAATTCGGCCACTCGCCGGGTCCCACGCCAGACTGCGCTTCAACTTCATCGAGAGATTGGCAAGGATGCAGGACGCCGTCGAAATGTAGCCCTGTTCGATATCGGCCACCGGCTTGCCGCGAGTTGCAATACAGGCCAGGAGGTTTTTCATATGCCCGCGAATGGCTGGGGCGACATGCCGTTCCAGGTCCTTTTCGGTCCTATCCTCGGGATATTGCTCGAACTCATAGGTGACGTCTTTATGCACCGGTTGTCTGCCGTTTGTGGGAATGAAATCGTAGCTCATGACACTCGCCTTCAGCGTCCCTTTATCGCCGTAAAAGGTGGCTGCCCACGGATATTTCGGGTCGGGCGCATCGCCCCAGGTGCGGTGCTGCCAGACGATCTGCAGGTCGCCAAAATCGAACGTGGCCGTTTGGGTGTCGGATATGTCGGCTTTGCCGCCTTTGCTCACCAGGATGCCGCCGGATGAATCGACGGTTTTTGGCCAGCCCAAATCGAGCATCCAGCGGGCCATGTCGAACATATGGATGCACATGTCCCCGACGATGCCATTGCCGTATTCCATAAAGGCGCGCCAACCACGCGGATGGATCATTCGGTTGTAGGGCCGCATCGGGGCGGGACCTGTCCACATCTCCCAATCCAAATAGTCCGGCGGCGCGCTATCGGGAGGGTTCTGGGAGGAGCGCATGTGGTAATAGCAGCAGATTTCAACCAAGGCGATTTTGCCGAGCTTGCCTTCTTTAATAATGCTGTCGCGAGCTTCGATCAAATGGGGTGTGCTGCGGCGTTGGGTGCCAACCTGGACAACGCGCTGGTATTTGCGGGCGGCGGCGAGCATCGCCTGGCCCTCGCGGATGTCCACGCTGATCGGTTTCTGAACATAAATGTCCGCCCCGGATTCGACTGCCGCGATCATCGCCAACGCATGCCAGTGATCGGGTGTGGCAATGAGCACGATGTCGAGGTCCTTTTCCTTGAGCATCTCGCGGTAATCGGAGTAAGTCCGCGGCTTTTTCTTGGAAAGCTGGCGGGAGGCGACGATGTCGGCGGCCTCAGCCAGCATATGCTTATCGACATCGCACAGCGAGACCACCTCGACGGGGGCGACTTGGATTAAACGTAATAAATCGCATTTGCCATACCATCCTGTCCCGATAAGGCCCACGCGCTTTTTCTGGTCTGCGAATTCAGCGGCATAGCTGCCCAGCGAGGACAAAGCCAAACCTGCGGCCCCGAGCTGAAGGAATTTCCGGCGGTTCATGGAATGGTTTTAGGTCCAAGCGCGGTCAAAGGCAAGAGCATAGAGAATCCGGTGAGACACGAATTTTCACTAATTAACACGAATTGTTTCGAAGCCCACGGTAGCGCAAGGGCCCATTCACTTGGCTACAAGACGCAATTCCGCCCTTCCGTGCGAATTCGCAAAATTCGTGTCACGACCTAATGGCTAGACCTTGCGCGTGAGTTCCACCCCTAAGGCTAGCAATTTCTTCACATCCGCGCCCGTAGGGGCCTCCGCATAGATACGCAGGATAGGTTCAGTGCCGGAACCGCGGACCATCAGCCAGGAGGTGTCTTGGGCGATAAACTTCACGCCGTCGTAAGCTTTCAGCTCGGCCAGGGGAGAGCAGAGCAGTTTGGCGGGAGGATTCCTGGTCAGGAATTCCATCAACGCGCTACGCTGTTCGAGCGGAAATTGAGCATCGATGCGGCCATAACGGTGCGGACCAAACTGCCGCTCAAGGCGCGCGATCAATCGGTTGACCGACACCCGTTCGGTCGCCAGCAATTCCAGCAGCACCAGGCCGGCCGCAATGCCATCTCGCTCGGGGATATGCCCGGGGAACCCTATCCCGCCGCTCTCTTCAGCGCCGAGCAATACACCGCCCTTAATCATCTCTGCGGCGATATACTTGAAACCCACCCCAGTCTCGCTCAACTCCAGCCCATACGCAGCGCACATCTTATCCACCATCGAGGTCGTCGTCAGGGCTTTGACGACCCGTCCCTTGCCCTGCCGGTTGGCGACGAAATGATGCAACAACAGACAGATGACCTGATGGGTGGAGAGGGCCCGCCCCCGGCCATCCATGGCGCCGACCCGATCAGCATCCCCATCGGTGACAAGGCAAATGTCATGAGGATGTTTCCTCAAGAACGCCGCGCTGCGGCCATAATTCTTTTCAATCGGCTCGGGGTTAATGCCGCCAAAGAGCGGGTCGTGCTGGCCGTTCAAAGTTGTGACTCGGCATGTTGTGCCGGCCAGGAGTTGCTCGAAACACCCGGCGCCCACACCAAACAGCGCCTCATGGGCAAAACGCAATTTCGAGCGCGCAACGAGTTTAAAATCCACCAGTTTCTTTAAGGCGGCGAAATGCGCCGGGCGCAGGTCCTTTATCAAGATTTTACCTGCCTTAATAGCGGCGCTCAGTTCCAGGGACTGAACCGGATTGCGGTCCAGCAGTGCTTCGATGGCTTGGCATTTCTCTGGCTCCTCTGAGGCGCCGAAGTGAGATTTGAGTTTAAAGCCGTTAAAAATGGGGGGATTATGGCTTGCTGTGATCATGACCCCGCCGGCAGCGCGCCGGGTTTTTACGGCGTAGGAGACCGAGGGCGTAGGTGTTGGGTCCGGCACGAGCAGCACTTCGAAGCCATTGCCTGCGAGAACCTGGGCCGCGCGCCGTCCGAAGTGATCGGAAAGAAACCGGCGGTCAAAGCCAACCACCACCCGCTGGTCAGTGCCGGAAACAGGATTTGCCCGCCAAAAATCGGCAGCGGCCTGCGCGACGCGCTCGACGTTGGAAAAGGTAAAATCCTCGGCGATAACCGCCCGCCACCCATCCGTTCCAAATTTGATCGTTGCCATTGCGCGAATGCGGCAGACCGAGGCAGGCTAGGCCGGCTTAGGGTTCAGGACGTTGACCGGAGAAGAATCCGAGACTTGCGCCGCCTCTGCCGCTTTGCGCATTTTGCGAACAGCAGCGGCGAGATTGCGATGCTCAAAGAGGGTTGTGCCGCTGATGAATGTGTCGGCGCCGGCATGGGCGCATTCGGCGGCGGTTTTGAAATCAATCCCCCCGTCCACCCCGATGTCGAAGCGCAAGCGACGGTCGCGCCGCCAGGCATGGGCCTGCTGAATCTTGGGCAACATCTCGTAAATGAATGCCTGCCCGCCAAAGCCCGGATTGACGGTCATGATGAGGAGGGCGTCGATTTGGTCGAGGAACGGCTGCACCATGGCGATGCCGGTTGGCGGATTAATGGCCAGGCCAACCTTTCTGCCCAGGGCTTTGATCCGCCAGATCAAAGATGTCACCTGGTCGCCGAGCTCAATATGAATATTCATCTGATCGGCGCCTGCCCGGGCAAAGGGCTCGAGCAGAATCTCCGGCTTCGAGCACATCAGGTGTACGTCAAAGAACAAACGGCTTAGCGGACGAACGGTCTTGACCACAGCGGGTCCGAAGGAAATGTTCTGCACAAAATGTCCGTCCATGATGTCCAGGTGCAAGCGGTCTGCCCCGGAGCGATTGACCCGTTGAGTCTCTTTGGCCAAACGCCCAAAATCCGCTGCGAGCAACGAGGGCGCAATTATCATCCCGATACGCTAAAGAGAACCGGGGCGGTTGTCGAATGGGGAATAAACTCCTTAGCCGCCGGGGCCCTCCTGGCCTCTTCCGGCCCTGGTCCGCGCGAAGCGTCGTGGACTGCGCCAGTCCTCGGGCGCTTTTAGGCCGCATGTTGCGTAAAGCTGCACTCTCACGCCCGGTGGCATTGAATTGGGCAGGCGAGTTTAGAATGAAAGGACATCCAAAAGCGGTAGAGGACCATCGCAGTCTATGACTGCTAGCGCGCCCTCGATGGTTGGTCCGCGGACCCCTTTACACCGCTGCTGGCGCTGGCGTGCCCAAACCGGGCAGGTTGGGCTTGGCGGGCTTGCCAGGCGGCTCGGGCAAGGGCGTTCCGGCAGGAGCGCCCAGTGGCGGCTGGACATCGGGCATGGGCGGCGGCGGGGTGAACTTCCCGGTCTGCACAATTTCATGAACCTGGTCGCCGTCGAGTGTCTCGTACTCGAGCAAGGATTTGGCAATCAGCTCGAGCTTATCCCGATTGGACACCAGCAGGTCCTTGGCCGTTTTATAGGCTGCGTCAATAATCCGCTTCACCTCGGTGTCGATTTCCTGCGCGGTAAACTCGCTGTAAACCTTGGCTCGGGAAACCTCGCGTCCTAGAAAGACGAACTCATCGTCATCTCCATATTGCACCATGCCGAGTCGATCGCTCATCCCCCATTGGGTGACCATGGCACGAGCCATGTTCGTGGCCTGCTGGATGTCGCCCGCGGCCCCGCTGGAAATATCACCCGAGATGATTTCCTCAGCGATACGGCCCGCCATCGTCACGGCTATCATGTCCAGCATCTCCTTGCGGCGCCGGTTGAGGATATCATTCTTAGGCAGCGACATGGTCGAGCCGAGCGACTGGCCGCGCGGGATAATAGTGACCTTGTGAAGAGGATGGGTGTGTTCGAGCAGGACATTGACCAGGGCATGACCCGCTTCGTGCCAGGCGGTAAACTTCTTGTCTTCATCCGTCATCGCCAGGCTGCGCCGTTCGCGTCCCCAACGAACCTTGTCGCGCGCCTCTTCCAATTCTTCCATGCTCACGGCCTTCTTGTTCTCACTCGCTGCAAGCAGGGCCGCTTCGTTAAGCAAATTCGCCAATTCGGCGCCAGAATAACCCGGGGTGCCACGAGCGATCACCGACAAATCGACCGCCGGCGAGAGCTTCACGTTTTTAGCATGGACCTTGAGAATGGCCTCCCGGCCGCGCACGTCCGGCAAATTAACTGTGACCTGCCGATCAAATCGGCCAGGGCGCAGCAGCGCCGGGTCGAGGACGTCAGGGCGGTTGGTTGCCGCAATGATAATAATGCCCTCCTGCGTATCGAACCCATCCATCTCGACCAAGAGCGCGTTGAGGGTCTGTTCGCGTTCATCGTTGCCGCCACCCAGGCCATGGCCACGACTCCGGCCAACCGCGTCGATTTCATCTATAAAAATCAAGCATGGGGTGTTCTTGCGAGCCTGTTCGAACATATCGCGCACGCGGCTGGCGCCCACGCCGACGAACATCTCGACGAAATCGGAACCGCTGATGCTGAAAAAGGCGGCGTCGGCTTCCCCGGCAATGGCCTTGGCCAGCAAGGTCTTACCCGTTCCGGGAGGCCCAACCATCAGCACACCTTTTGGAATACGCCCGCCCAGGCGCTGAAACTTTTTCGGGTCCTTCAGGAACTCCACCAACTCGGAGACCTCCTCGATGGCCTCATCGATACCGGCGACATCTTTGAAGGTGGTCTTGTTGCGCTCCTTGGCCAGCAACCGCGCTTTGCTCTTGCCGAAGCTCAGCGCGCCTTTGCCTGCCATTTTGATCTGGCGAATAAAAAAGAACCAAATCAGCGTGGCGATCAACACGATGGGCAACACACTCCAAACCACGCTCAAGAGCATGGTATTGGGCTCGTGCGGTTCAAAGCCGTCGTTAAGGAGTTTCTCCTCCATTTTGGGGGTCAATCGCACTTTGGCGTGGAATGGCGCCTCGACCTTGTGGTCCCCCTCTATTTTCATGTATTTGCCCACGACCTCCGTGAGGGAGGCGCTTTGGGGCGGGCTGTAGTTAATTGTGGCTTGGGTGATCAGGTTCGATTCAACCAGCCGTTGAAAAGTGGCTTGGCTAATCGCGTCATTGGGCGAATCCATCCGCTCCTTGAAGAGCATCAGAAGAATGATGCCGCCAAAAATTGCAATCCAAACAATCCAAGTACGGGGCGGTACTCGAAACTCGCCGCCCTTTCGGGAATTCTTGTCGTCGTCGTTATATTTATTATCGTCTGCCATCTTAAAATCAGTTGCGCATAAACTACCATCTCCACCCCAGGGCCGCAACCGCCTCAATTAAAGCCGTCGCCAAGTCCAATGCAAGCGGCGAATGGTCTTGGCCGTAAGCTTAAACCGTTCCGTTACCCTTTGGCCCTCAACCCAAAACACTTCACCCAGAGGCGTGGTAGCCACAATTAATCGGTGGCGCTCTCCCTGCGGCACCTTACGGTTGGTGAGAAAATCCTGGAGTTTTACCGAACGGGGCATGCCAATGGGCTGAAAGCGGTCCCCAGGCAGCCAATGCCGCAGCAGAACCCGGCTGCCAACCTTTTCCGCATCGAAGAACTCACGTCCAGTCAATGACTTAGCCACTCGGCCCGGCGCGCCCTCCAAGACCTTCCATGCCACGTTTAACCCCTCAAAAACAATCCGTCCAGCCTTTCCCAAGCGCACTTCCAGCTCGCTGGTGTTGCTAAATGGCCTTGCCGCATTTTGCACATGTAGAATGCCCTGTTTATCTCGCACGACCGCGCTCCGTTCGGGGACGCCTATTGGCTTAGCTTTTGGCGCACCCGCTCTTCCGATGGTGATTTTTTTTTCGGCGGTCAAACGCAACTGTTCGACCAGATCAAAGGCCGGCGCAATGTGGTGTTCGCGCAATTGCAGTTCAAGACAGCGCCGCTGAACCGCGGCGTGCAAGTTCTCAAAGGGGATTGGCTCTCCTTTGAGTGGGGGACTTCCACGCGGTCGATCGCCCCTAATCGTGCGCGTTTGTCGTAACCACTGCTGCGCCCAAGCCGAGATGAAGTCCGCTTCGGCCCCAATGATGGAGGCAACGCGCAGCAAGGTCCTATCTACCGCGGGCTGGTACTTGGTTCGCAGAAACGGGAGCAACTCATGGCGCACTCGGTTCCGGGCGATATCCAGACATGCATTCGTCGCGTCTTCCCGAAACCGAATTCCATTTAGCCGGGCATATTCACGCAACACCGATTTGGGTTGATCGAGGAGCGGCCGGACCAACTGGACCTTTCGGTCGCTCGGCGATGGGCTTCGCCATCTCATCCCGGCAAGGCCTTCGCCGCCGCTGCCCCGCAGCAGGCGCAGCAGGAAAAGCTCGATTTGATCGTCAGCATGGTGGGCCAAGGCGATTGCCCTTGCCCCCACGCGAGCGGCGGCACCGGCCAGGAAATCATGGCGCAGCTTGCGTCCCGCCATTTCCATTGAGATTTTTGCGCTTTTTGCAAACCCGGGCACATCGGCTGACTCGACCACAGCGCGCAAACCCAAGCTCTGTGCCGCGCGGCAAACCAGCCGCTCATCGGCGTCGCTGCTGCGGCCCCGGAGCCGATGGTTCAGATGGCCAACGATCAGCCTCCATCGATTCTTTTGGGCCAGGGTGTGAAGAACTGCAAGCAGTACCATCGAATCCAGGCCTCCTGAAACAGCCACCAGGACGGAGTCTCCACGGCGGAGCAAACCCTGATTGCGGATTGATTGCGCAACGCGCTCGGCAAGGCCACTCACCCTCTGATCTTATGAGAGCCTGCCAGGGAAGCAAGAGAGAGATTTGAGGAGCGGGATTTGATTCTTCGCTGGCAGCCGGTGTGCAATGAGCTTATCGAGAGCTGACGCGAAGCCCTTTGGCTTTTCTGGCGTTGGTGTCTTTGCGTTAATCGTTTTCTTGAGATTCTGATTTAAACGCAAAGACGCCGTGGAACACTGCAGGCCCAGAGCCGAACCAATCGGCAATGGCGATGCTCGTCTGTAGGAGGGATTCCTTGTGTTCGGTTTGCCAAACGGAAGAATTATAATAAATTGCGGGGGCGGGCGAGGAATCGGGAAGAAATGTTAAAACAGGCGCTACCAGCGTGTTTTGAACATGGCTTGCTCCCTCTCCTTATCGTTCTTGTCCTCGATTCTTCAGGGCCTTCAAAAACGGGGAGGAGAACGAATGGCGGCAAATGATATATGAAAATCACTTACTATGGGCATGCGTGTTTTGCGGCGCAGGTTTCTGGCCGAACGCTGCTGTTCGATCCGTTCATCAGCGGCAATGAACTGGCCAAGGCGATCGATATCAAATCAATTGCTGCTGATTATATTCTCATCTCGCATGGTCACCAGGACCACATGGCCGATGCCGCCGAAATTGGCCGGCGGACCGGCGCCACACTCGTCTCGAACTATGAAATCGTTCAATGGTTCAGTAAGCACGGCCTTTCCAAAGGCCATCCACTCAATCATGGAGGAGGCCACCCATTCGATTTCGGACGCGTCAAATTCACCAATGCCATTCATTCCAGCAGCCTGCCCGACGGCGCCTATGGCGGAAATCCCGGCGGCTTTCTTGTCGAAAGCCACGAAGGCAATTTCTACTACTCCGGCGACACGGCCTTGACCATGGATATGAAACTGATCGGCGAATCCACAAAACTCGCCTTCGGAGCTCTATGCATTGGAGATAACTTCACGATGGGCGTGGACGACGCGGTCAGGGCGGCGGATTTTATCGGCTGCCACGAAATCCTGGGATTGCATTACAACACCTTTCCTCCAATCCAAATTGACCAGAAGGGCGCTATCGCAAAATTCAAGGCGGCCAGCAAAAACCTGGTTCTGTTGCCACCAGGTGGGAGCCATACCTTCTAATCCCCCCTGGCGGTTCCCAACCATTCCAGCAGCACCTTTGCCCGAACAAAATGGGCGCTGAATTGTCCATATAGAAGCGCTGGAAAACTTGCGCAGCGCCGCGCGGTTAACCGAGAATGAACGAATATTGATGTTTGTGTTACGTGTCCATGGCATGAGAGCCAGGAGTCCTTCCGCCTGGTGGAGGTGGGATTTGAGACTGGCGATGGCGCTTTGCCTTTGCCTGATGATAGTGATTGGCGCTGATGCCGCCACGTTCACCGCCACCCTCGACCGCGACACCATCACTCTGGGAGAGAGCGTTTCATTGTCACTCACTTTTGAGGGAGGGACGCCAAGCCAATTGCCGGGGTTGCCAGCGATCCCCAACCTGCAAGTCGCAGGGTCCGGCACCTCGATGTCCACCTCCTTTATCAATGGGCAGTCCACATCGAGCACCAGTTACAATTTCATCGTCACTCCCAGCCAACCGGGCAATTATACTATTCCGGCCTTGGCTGCCAATGTCGGTGGCCAAAAACTCACCACACAGCCTTTGGTGCTTAAAGTCCTTAAACCGACAGCTCCGCCGCCGGACGTTGCAAACTCAGGCGCCCAGGACGCTTTCCTGAAACTCGTTCTGCCGAAGAAGGAAGTGTATGTCGGTGAAACGTTCACCGGCCAGATTGAAATCTATCTGGCCAGCCGCGTGCTGGGGGTCGGCGCAATCCAGCTCACCGGGTTTCCTGCAGACGGGTTCAATGTCGGCAAGATGATCGAAGGCCAGCGCCGCTCGGTTCAAATCAATAATGGCGTCTATACCGTCATTCCTGCCTTTGTGGCGCTCAAGGCCATTAAAGCCGGGCCGCTGACCATTGGCCCTGTGACCTTCAACCTCGTGCTGGAACTGCCCTCAGCCAATCGCCAGCGCGATCCTTTCGATCCTTTCGGCTTTTTCGGCAGCCGCAATGAGCAAAAGCAAGTTGCCATTGCATCCGATGCCATGGCGATGCAGTCCTTGCCACTGCCCCGCGAAAACGTTCCCCCCTCCTTCAATGGGGCCGTAGGCAACTATTCCCTCTCAATGACAGCCGGACCGACCAATGTGGCTGCCGGTGACCCCATTACCGTCAAAGTCCAAATCTCAGGCCACGGCTCCCTGGACTCGCTCCTGCTGCCCGAGCAACCTGCCTGGCACGATTTCAAAACCTATCCTCCGACTGTTAAAGTCGATACGGTAGATAAGCTGGGCACCCAGGGAACAAAAACTTTCGAAGAAATCATCGTCCCGCAAAATGCCGAGATTAAAGAGCTACCGCCGATTTCATTCAGCTTTTTTGATCCTGACCAGAAGGCTTATCGGACGCTTACGCATCCGGCGTTGCCGCTCCTGGTGCGGGGGGCGGGAGCTGAAGCGGCGCCGAGCTTCTTAGCCGCCTCGCGCGGACCCGAGGATAACGCGCCGCCAGCGCAGGGCATCGTGCCAAACAAACAACGCCTCGGGACGGTTGCGCAACTGGAGCCGCCGTTGCTTAAGCGAGGTTGGTTCCTGGCGCTCCAAGGGGTGCCCTTGCTCGCATTGGTTTCAGCCTTTGTGTGGCGTCGGCGCGCCGAGAAACTGGCCAACAACCCCCAAATCAGGCGGCGCCGGACCGTCAGTCGAAGAATTCGCCACGGGCTCGAGGAACTGCGGCAACAGGCTCAACAGAACCAATCCGAGCAGTTCTTCGCGACTCTTTTCCGCCTGCTGCAGGAACAATTGGGCGAGCGGCTTGATCTGCCTGCCTCGGCCATAACGGAGGCGGTGGCCGAGGAACGTTTGCGCCCGCAAGGTGTGGGTGACGAAATGCTTGCCCCGTTGCAGGAGCTGTTTCAGGCCTGCAACCTCGCGCGGTATGCCCCAATCCGAACCAGCCAGGAGTTGACGGCGATGATTCCGAAAGTTCAGGACGTTCTCCGGCAATTGCAGGAGCTCAGGTTATGAACGGCTTCAACAACCGCCGTAATGCGGCGCACTCCAGACGCTCCTCCCCGTTCGGGCGCTCCTTCGCCGCCCTGTGCATCTGCGCCTTGAATTGCTGGGCCGTGTCCTTGCAGGCTGCCCCTGTTGAGATTCCCGATGCCACGTTTGACGCCGCCAACAAGCTCTATGAACAAGGCAAGTTCACCGGCGCGGCGGCAGCTTTCGAAAAGCTGGCTCAATCAGGCCGGGTGTCTGCCGCTCTTTATTTTAATTTGGGCAACGCCTTTTTCAAAGCGGGCCAGCTCGGGCGCGCTATCCGCGCTTATGACATGGCAGAGCAAATCAATCCAAGAGACCCGGACCTGAGGGCCAACCTGCAATTTGCGCGCAACCAGGTCCAGGGACCCACCCTGGCTCCCGGCTGGCAGGAACGCTGGCTGGATAAACTCTCTCTCAATGAATGGACCTGCCTGGCGGCAGGGGCGGTTTGGGTTTGGCTTCTGCTGTTAAGCATCCAACAGTGGCTGCCGCGCGCCAAACCGGCCTTGCGGGGATGGATTCCACCGGCGGGTCTCGCCTCAGGTTTGCTGTGCGCCTGCATGGCTGTCGTATGGGCGCGCCACTCCCGGCATGAGGCCATTGTGGTTGCGCGCGAGGCCGTCGTGCGCCAGGCGCCTCTTTTGGAGGCCCAGACTTCTTTCAGCACTCATGACGGCGCGGAACTGCGCGTGCTCGATTCCAAAGGCGACTGGCTCCAGGTCAGCCCTGACCCGCAGCGGATTGGATGGGTGCGCAAGGACCAGGTCCTCCTGGCGCCGGGGGCCTAAAGGCTCACCTCCGCCTCATGAAGAATTAGCATTGACCGGGCCTGCGGCGCTGGGTCAAAGTCGTCGCTATGTTAAGAACGGTTTTATGGTGTATTGGAGCTGGCTTGTTCGCAACGCACCTGAGCGCCGGGACGAGCCAGGGCCTGACTCCCGCGCAATTGGACCAAGGCGTCCAAATCAAGCAGTTGTCAGATAGGTTGCGCATTGAAATCGATGGCCACCTGTTCACCGAGTATCGGTTTAAAGACGTGCCGCGGCCCTACTATTACCCTCTCATTGGTCCCGGAGATTTGCCCATGACCCGCAATTGGCCAATGAATGACGCGCCCGGCGAGCAACACGATCATCCTCATCACCGCTCACTTTGGTTCGCCCATGGCAATGTGAACGGCCACGATTTCTGGTCCGAACAGAAAGGTTTTGGCAAAATTGTTCATGATGGCTTTGCAGAGACGATATCGGGCAGAAAGGAGGGCGTGATCAAATCTCGCGATAAATGGGTCACTGAAGACGGCGTTGTCGTTTGCACGGATGAAAGGACACTGCGAATTTATGAACCAATCAGTCCTGCCGAGCGCCTCTTTGACTTTGAAGTCACGCTCCATGCCTCAAATGGCGACCTGACCTTCGGTGATACGAAGGAGGGGACAATGGCGGTGCGTTTGGCCGCTACCATGCGGCTCAAAGGCAAAGTCGGTCAGGGGCATATCGTCAACAGCGAAGGTGTCCGAGACGATGAAACCTGGGGCAAGCGAGCCGATTGGTGCGATTACTACGGCCCGGTCCAAGGCCAAACAGTCGGCATCGCCATTTTCGATAACCCGCACAACCCGCGGCATCCGACCTGGTGGCACGTGCGCGACTACGGCTTATTCGCCGCCAATCCATTCGGACGCCACGATTTCGAGAAATTACCGAATAAATTAGCCGGAAACCTCACGATCCCCGCCGGCCAAAGCGTCACCTTCCGCTACCGCTTTTACCTTCACCAAGGTACTGAGCAGGAGGCAAAGGTGGCGGAAAAATACAAAGAATACATCACAGCAGAAAAACATTAAAAACAGTCTCTCAGCCATAACAATTCAGTTAACAGCAGCACGTCTGAATGGTTACGGCTCAGGTCTTTTAGAAACGCGCAATCGGGCGACGCGCATTCCATCGGTTTCCTTGACCTGCAGGTCGTAGGACCCCGCCTTCAGCACATCACCCGGTTTGGGAAAGCCCCCCAAGCGGTGCGTGACCCACCCGCTCACGGTTGTGATGCCTTCCTGGGCCAAAGGCGCGCCCACCAATTCCTCGAGTTCGTGCAGCGGCAGTGCCCCGGCGGCGTCCCAGATCGAGTCGCTGACCCGCACCAGCAACGGCTTTTCCTGATCGAACTCATCCTGGATTTGGCCGACCAGTTCTTCGAGAATATTTTCGAGCGTAATCATCCCCACCGTCCCGCCGTATTCATCCACCACAATGCCCAAGTGCAGTTTGCGTTCCAGAAACAGGCGCAGCAGCTTTTCCAGATGCCCCACCTCGGGGACATAAATCAGTTTGCGGGCAACCGGGAGCAGGTCTGCCCCGCTGCGGACCTTGAAGCGCATGGTAAAGAGGTCTTTGATGTGAATCACGCCGAGCGTTTTGTCCAGGTCGCCCCCTTCGCAGAGTGGGAATCGGGAATAGCGGGTCTTTTCTGCCACATCCAGGCATTGAGCGATGCTGGCCTCGGTATCGAGGCAAACGATTTCCTGGCGTGGCCGCATGACCTCGCATGCCAGGCGCCGTCGCAGGTCCAAAGCGTTGAGAAAAATATCTCGCCCCAGGTCGCCGCCGCCGGCCCGCCCTTGGAAGCTGCTCACCAACAGGCGTAGTTCCTCTTCGGACTGAACCCGTTTGGTTTCGCCAACGATGACAATGCCAGCCTGGCGTAATATCCATTGGGCGGTCAGGTTCAGCAGCCGGTTCAAGGGATAGGATGCCAGATAGAACACGCGCAAAGGCAGGGCAATCCGCAGCGTAAGCGGCAGCGGATATTGGATGGCCAGCCATTTTGGGGCAAGTTCCCCGGCGCTGATGTGCAGAAAAGTCAGTGCCGTAAACCCGACGGCAAACGCAATCGAATGGCGGACTGCCGGCGACTCGACGCGCAACCAGACCAGAACCGGCGAGAGCAGCGCCAAAAAGACGGGCTCGCCCGCCCAGCCCAGGCCCAGGCTGGCCATGGTAATCCCAAGCTGGGTGGCGCTCAGGTACGAGTTCAGGTTGGCAATGATCGACCGGGCCACTTTCGCCCGCCGGTTGCCCTTGATCACCAGCATGTCCAACTGCGTCTCGCGAATCCGCGCCAGCGCAAACTCCGCCGCGACGAAGAATCCATTGACGCTCACCAGCCCCAGGACAAGCAGGACCTCCCACAAGATGGTCAGAAGATTCGCGGCATTCTGCATGATATCAATTCAACTCATAAACTGACCTGCCCGAAAATGACCTTCAGCACGTCCTGCAATGTCAGAATGCCAATCTCCCGCCGCTCGCGGTTCAGGACAATGCCCAGGCGCTGGCCGCTGCGTTGCATGCGGCGCAAGGCAACTTCCAGGCGCAGGTCCTCTTCCAGATAAAGCGCCGGCTTAACCAGTTCTCCCGCAAGCCGGGCCGGCTCGATCTCGGCTTGGAACAGGAGCGGGTTGATGTTGATGAGGCCGATAATCCGCATTTGGCCGTCGCGGGCATCCAGGACGGGAAAGCGCGAAAGCTTGCGCTCGCGACAGAGGGCCAGGACGTTGCCCACTGGGGTTTGCGCCGCAACCGTGACGGCGTCCTTGAGAGGAACCATCACTTGGCGCACCGTCAGCGCCTGGAGATCGAGCACCCGGTTAATCATCATGCGTTCTTCCGAGGTAAAGCCCTGGGCGGATTCCTGCATCACCAGCAGCAGCTCTTCCCTGTTCCCGAATAGATGGCCGGTAAAGGCCTTCCCGCCGCGCCAGCGCAGCAGCAGGTCGGAGAACCACTCCATGAGGATGACCAGAGGGCGCAACATCAAATGAATCAATCGAAAGGGCCTGGCCAGGAACAGGCAAAGCCGCGTGGGGTATAGGCGGAACAGCATTTTGGGCAGGAAATCGAACCAGGCATAAAACAGAAACACGGCCACCACGTAAATGAGAGTAAACCAGAACAAATGCCGGCCCAGCGTCCGGTTCAGGATGACCACCAGCCAGCCCAGGATTAGGAAGTTGGCCAGCGTGTTGCCCACCAGGATCGTCCACAAAAAGTCCTCCGGGTTTTCCAGATACTCGTGCAACGCCCGGGCCGAGCGCCGCCCGGCGCGCATCTGCTGGCGGATGCGCAGCCGGCTTAAGGCGAACACCCCGGACTCCATCCCCGATAAAACAAAGGACAATACCAGGCTCAAGCCAAAGCACACCCAAATGAGCGTCTCGGTCATTGCACCCCCTTGACGGCTTCAACCAGCAACTCGCGGACGCGCCGCTCATCAGTCGCTTTGGCCGTGAGCTTCAGTCCCCGATAGACCGCCGAATCCCCTGGCGTCGGCACCACATCCACCAGGCTCATCAATAAGCCACCCATCGTTTCGACTTCCGGCACGTCTCCCAGGGCGGGGTACTCCCGGCAAAAATCGTCCAGGCGCAGCGCGCCGCTGACTCGCCAGCGGCCCGGCCCGAGCTTTTCCAGGACGAACCCATCGGTCTGGACCTCACTGCGAATTTTTCCGATCATTTCCTCCAGGATGTCCTCCATCGTCACAATGCCGGCGGTGCCGCCGAACTCGTCCAGCACAATCGCCAAACCCCGTTGCTGGCGCTGAAGACTCTTGAGCAGTTGGAGCAGGTTCATCGTTTCGGGCACAAACGAGGGGAACTCGATGGCATCGGCGAGATCGATTTGGGGGTCCAGCAGCAGCGCCCGGGTGTTGAGGATGCCCACGATCGTATCGGGGTTTTCATCGTAAATGGGCAGCCGGCGGTGTTTGAAACAGCGGGCAGCGGCGATCATTTCCTCAATGGACAGCTCGTCGGATATGGCGGCCATCTGCGAGCGGGATTTCATCACCTCCTTGGCCTTGCGGCGGTCCAGGCTGATGATTTGGAGGATGATTTCCTTTTCCGATTGCGCGAGCGCCCCTTGCTGGTAGGCCATTTCGAGCAATTCCTGGTACTCGGCGTCGGTCAGGCCGCTGGGAGGCTGGACCGTGCGCGGGGTCAACCGCTTGAGCAGCGCGGCATTGGCCCCGCCAGCTACCTGGCATAAGGGCTGGCTGACAGCCATGATCCACGATAACAGCCAGGCCACCCGCAGCGCCCATTGCTCGGGCTTGCGCACGGCCATGGTTTTGGGCAGCACCTCGCCGGCGATGAGCATCAGCCCCAACAACCCGCCGATAACCGGGGCCGAAGGCCAATGCCGGTGAAGGACCATCCAGGCGGCGACCACCAGCATCGCCGCGTTGGCTGAGGTGTTGCCCAGGGCAATGGCCGCCAGGAGGTCCTGAGGCTGTGCCAACAGCCGGGCCACTGTCCTCCCGGCCACCGGCTTGCGCTCAGACAACTGCCGCACCTGCCATTTGCTCAGAGAAAAAAGGGAAGTCTCCGCGAGTGAAAAGAAGAAGCTTGCCCCCGCAAAGACCAAAACCAGCGCTACAGGGATTATCGGCCCGGCCGCCATGCCCTCAGCATGAAGGATTAAAGACCCAAAGGCAAACCGGGAAAGAGCGTCGGGTCCCGCGCCAACCGTGGACTGCGACAGCCCTGACTAATTCTTCCGCGTATTGCGCGTATTCTGCGGCCTAAAGAAATTCTTCCGGCGAGGTTTTGGGACTCCCGAAACCCCTTGCGCCCCTACAAATCGTCAGGTAGTTTGCGCCGCCCCTTGGATTGGCGTCGAGGTCTTCCACAACGGGTTGGTAGCTCAGTCGGTAGAGCAGCGGCCTTTTAAGCCGTTGGTCCTGGGTTCGAGTCCCAGCCAACCCACCACCTTCAAACCTCCCGAAACCGCTGAAAAACCCCTGAAAACACGTTCTAGAACACGCTTCTGCTCTCTCGCTCTCCATTGCGCCATTGAATTTTCCGCCGCCTTGCAGCATCAATTTTCGCAACTTGAAAACCGACGCCAATTTCCAAAGCGCCATATGCAGGTTTACCTCTCTTTCTCCGCAAAAGATGTACGAAACACCAGCGGCCTGCAAATGCGAGAGCTAATCGTTGCCCACGCGCTCGGTCACGAGGAGCACGACGTGGTCCCCACCGACCTCGTTTTCCTGGAACCGCAGCACGCCTTTCGCATCCGCGCCGATCGCCAGCCGCTTCGCGTTCGGCTTTGCGACATGGTCACGCCGGACAAATCCTTTCGGCGCGCGAGGCAATTTTATTTTGCGCCCGTCAAATTCGTCCATCGTGGTCGTGCCAACGAGCCATGCTCCGATGCCGAAACTGGCTGCTGTCGTTTCGAATAAATCGCTCTCGTGCTTGTACCCCGGCAGCTTTCCCCAGCGGTGGCCCAGAATCCTGCCGTCCACCGTGGTGCACATATGACAGAGGACGTAAGGTCTCATGCGTTTCGAAAATGACTTTCATGCCGAACATAGCCCGCCTATCAACAAAGAACAAACGCCTCAGACAACCCGATATTGCCGGATTTGGCAGTGATGAAACTGCCGTCAACAATCAGCGCCTCAAACAGACCGCTGGATCGCATGGCCGCTCAAAAGGACCTCGTGACCGTCCTGGGCCAGTTCGACCAAAAGCTCGTCAAAATGGCGGCCCACAGGGAAAGGGCGGAAGACTAATAGGTGCAGAATGCAGAATGCGAAAATCGCGCAATTTACCAGTCGTTCCTAGGCTGCTAAGCTGAAACCAAAATCGACGGGATGAAAAAGCATACTCGAACTGTCATTTATGAATAAGAGCAATAAAAAGGAGTTATCCCCAAAACAACGTGAAGCGCTGCTCACAGCGTTGAAAGCGAGGTTCGAGAAAAATATGAACCGCCACAAGGGTCTTGAATGGGCTAAAGTGCGAGCACGGCTGGAAGCCAACACTGAGAAACTGTGGTCGCTCAATGAAATGGAAAGAACCGGCGGTGAGCCGGATATTGTGGACCATGATAAACAGACGGGCGAATACGTTTTCTATGATTGTTCGCCGGAGAGTCCTAAAGGCCGCACCAGTGTTTGTTACGACCGTGAAGGGCTGGAATCCAGGAAGGAACATAAACCCGAGAATACCGCCATGGATATGGCAGCGGCCATGGGCATTGAACTTTTAACAGAAGAACAATATCTGGAGCTGCAGGGTTTTGGAGATTTCGATACCAAGACGTCAAGTTGGGTGAAGACACCTGCTGATATCAGAAAACTCGGCGGCGCGCTCTATTGCGATCGCCGCTATGGCCGAGTCTTCGTGGGTCACAACGGCGCCCAGTCTTACTATAGCGCCAGGGCGTTCCGTGGCTGGCTAAGGGTCTAGATTTCCTTCGGCTTCAGCGGGTTGGAACGGCAACACCTCCGGGTGACGGGAATGGACCTCCCAGACGAGAATGGCACGTACGTCTTGATTGCGTCCGTGCCCCAGATGAAGCGCATCGAGGTTGGCCCAGTGGGCGAATTTGACATCGTTCCTGGTTCTTACGCCTATATGGGAGCGCTTTCGGAGCCGGCGGGCTCGATAGATCCTTTACGATATCGCAATCTCTCGAACCAGCGCTTCCAACTTCCGTTCGAGCATTTCCCCAGTATTCAGGAATTGAGGCGAATCAAACTGGCCAAAGACCTTTGATGGCGCGTCGTAGGTGATAATGGTCCGATCCATTCCGTCATCATGAAACATGACCCGCATCGGCGCATAGACTCCCGCCTGTTTGAACTCCCGCATTAGGCCGACCGCCGTGAGCGGGTTTCCAATGAGGAACATTTGTGCATGGCTTGGCCCGTTCAAGGCTGACATGATGAAGCCGTGACGAACGGTCCCCAGAATCATTAATCCCAATTCGCCACCGACCTTTTCCAGGTAGTGCTCCAATCCTGCCTTTCCCCCCAGTCTGGCATAGACCAAAAGCCGGAGCGGGTGCGGCTTTCCCAGAATCGTAAGCAGCCGTTGCAGGCTTTTCGCGAACGGTTGATTCAACCGCCATTCAATCCGGTTGGACGCGAATGGATGGTTTGCAGGGTGGAGAGCCGATGAGTTCATTGTGCCTTTCGTTTACGAAGGAAAACATCGGCTGAACGCCAACAACCATTTGGGATTTCCTTTGATCCTGATTTTGCGGGTGATCAGCGCCCAAAACAGGTTTCTTTCTTTCGCCAGAAATCCGAGCCAGGTTTCGGCGTCCGCAATGACGTGGAGGTTGGGTTGACCTTTCAATCCCTGTTCGACCGTGATCGTCCCTGAGCGGATGACCACGGTTGCCTCTGTGGTTTCCTTTCCTCTGAAGGTGAAATGGTAGGTGGCGCCCAGCGTGCCGGCCGCCTGCCGTTGGAAAGAGAGGGGTATCCCGTTCAACAGGGCGGCGATACTCCGCGGCCGCAGCGAATTGCGCACATGGCGCACGTTCTTGTGCGGGTGCCGCTTCTGCACATGGGCTTCCGCGTCCGAACCAGGAACCACATACACCGGCTCTTGCTTCGCTTGCAGCGGTCGTACCACATCGTCCAGAAAATCCTTTTTCGACGCTAAGAATGGGCCGATCACATCCTCGCCCGCCGGGCACACGGCCATGCAATACGCCGCTTTGTAGTTCGGGCCAAAGCCAAGACTCTGCCAGGTGGAAACGCTCTCCGATTCCTTTACCCGCCGCCGGTAATCCAGTCCGTTGCGGCTATCGACGATCGTTTCCACCCAGTCCGCAAAGCCGCCCATGAACTCGCGATAGTTGTGCGTGTAACAGGCCGAAAAGTTGAACGCGCCGTCCGGCAAAATCGCCCCGACGGGGCACGCCGCCACACACAGCTTGCATTCCAGGCACGGGTTATAGCCCAGTTCGCGAGAATACTCGCTGATTTCTTCCGCGACTAGAATGGTGCCTAGCAGAACAAAGTTCCCGAAGCGCGGATGAATCACGTTCCGGTGTATCCCCATCCGGCCCAACCCCGCCGCCACCGCAACGGGTTTGTGAGCGACCAACCACATTCGTTCGGTCATCCAACGGTCGGCTTCCATCGGAAACCCCATCGGCGGATTCAGCGCCCGGACGCCAGCGCGTTCCAAGGCCGCGGTAACCTTGCGGGCAATGTGGTTCACCTCATCGCCCGCCTCATGGAACTCAGAGTTGGCCACCGAACGCGCCGGGCTGCGGACATTGTCCCGGTTCATCCGCACTACAAAGCTGACCAGACTGCGAGCATGGCGAAATGCCCTCTCGATGTGGGGTCGCTCCGAAGCCAGCGCTGGCCGTTCCAGTTCCACAAAGCCGACATCATCGGCGCCGGCTGCGAGACAAAGTTCACGCAGCCAGGCTGCATCCAAAGGAGCTCTCGGCCGCGCTGCGGGCTGAGAAGGAGAATCTAACGCAGTGGTGTGCATATACACAACAAGAGTTCAATAGTTTTTCCCGGTGGCAGGTTCGAGTTCATTTAGTCAAAGCAAGCGCCGCCCTCTCTAGATCGGTAAGAATCGCCGACCAACGTTCCGCGCCGAGGGTCTTCACCGCGGCTTGCTGGGCCGCGCGCCAGGCCGGCATGGCTTCGGCCAGCTCTTTCTTCCCTTTAGCCGTAAGGGAGAGGCTAACTTTCCCGCCGCGGCCAGTGCCGCTCAGTTCCACTAAGCCGTCACGCTCCAATGGGCGGAGATTGCGCACAAGCGTCGTCCGTTCCATGCCAAGCCAATCGCTCAGTTGGTCCATGGACCAACCCGACTTAGCCGCGAGCGCGCTTAAGATGGGTGTTTGTGTCGGGCGAATGCCGTGCCGGCGCAGTTCGGCGTCGAAAAACTTGGTTACCACCCGCGCCACCCAGCGCAGGTTGAAGCACACGCAGTTTTCCATACCCGCCATGTCCAGTTCCTTAGCCAGCTAGTGTGCATATACACATCCTCCGCCATCCTGTCAATAGAATCTTTTCAGGGAGGACCAATTGCCAACGCCGACGATTTGCAATGCCGCAAACGAATCCGCCGGAGACGTCTCCCTGGTAACGACCGCTCACTCCGAGGGGATTGTGATGTGCCAAACTGCGATCAGCCTTGCGACGGGCGCCTCAATTAACGGCCGACTGTTGGCCCAAACCGCGATCACCCTTGACGGCAGTACGGTCACTAGCCCCGCAGTGGCAACCGGGACCACCTTATAGGCGTAAGAACCAGGAACGATGTCGAATCTGCCCAATGGGCCAACCTCGATGCGCTTCATCCGCTGCAAGCTGGGGTTCAGCCAGTTGCCGGATCTCCCGAGCGAGTTGAAGCGCTCGTGCTGCAAACGGTCCTGCCGGCTCTTTTGACCGGCCTCCGGCCATAGCGCGCTGACTCTGGAAGGCGGAAGGCATAACCCGATGGCGCCTCCATTCGATTTCCTGGCCAAATGCTTCATGTCCCTCATCCATCGCATGGCCATCGGTAGAATTGGAATTGCGGCGCCACGGCTTTTTCCCCCGCTGGCGGCGGAAGTTCCGCGCCCGAATCGAGCCTGCGAATAAGCTTTCAGGGCTGGATTTGCTCGATCGCGGTTCCATTCGAAGCAGGCAGGCTCGAATTCTCGTCTCCAAACTTCCCGAGAACGTAGGACAGAGGGATCTGGCAGTCTTTCGCGACGAACTTAAGTGGCGGGCTATAATTAGAGCGGCAACCACGCGTTGGGCGGGACGCTGTCCACGTCGGTGTCGTGATCTTCACAGCCGCTGAGGGCAACACACAGGGCAAGCAGCGCGAGCAAAGCGAGAAAGGTTTTCATAGAGAATGGGTTCATGGTTTTCGGTCAACTGTCAATGCCAAATTGTAATCCGTCTGCGCGGAGAGTGCAACGGAGGGGCCCCGTATGACATCAGCGACACAGTACGAGCGCCTTAATGTCGAGGAAGGTAAAGGGCATCCTCTTCCCGCCCTCTCCTCCAAAGCAGGAGAGGGGGTCGGCGAGCCGCCCTGAGCCTTAACTCAGGAAGCGCCGTTTGACCATGCTCCAAATCATCGCGTTGCTGATCACCATCACGGCTTTGTTCAGCTATGTGAATTTCCGATTCTTCAGGCTCCCGACGACGATTGGGGTCATGGTGCTTGGCCCCTTCGTCCGCCGCGCATTTGGGGAAAGAAAAAAGAATTGAGGAATCATGTGCCCTTCCCGATAGTCAGGGGTGAAAATGGTGGGGGCGGTGTTGCTCATATAACCGCAGTGTTGATGCCATATTCTCACGCATTTCTGCAGGAGAACCCTTAGCCGCCAAAGCCTGCTTCTGGTACTTGATCGCCGCGTCAAAATCGCCAGTTTCGGCATAAGCCGCGGCCAAAAGTTCCAATCCGCCAAACTCCTTGCAGCCTTCTTGTTCGCAGGCACGTTTTGCGGCATCGAGTGCTTCCTTTCCATTTCTGAAAAATGCAACCGGACAGGAAGCTCGAACCCAAGCCAAGTGCGCATAGGGCATGTAGTTCGTTGGATCGAGCCGGATGGATTGGTAAAAATCTGCGAGCGCCTGCTCGAAATGTGATTGCTCCATATACGCATATCCCCGCTGGTCCAGGGCGGTTGCATTCCTCGGATTGAGATCGATCGCGGTACTCAAATCCGCCAACGATAGGTTTTCTTCATGGTTGCGGTAATAGGCATAAGAGCGAAGCAAGTAGAATTTGGGGTTCTTCGGCTCTAGCTGGATCGCGTTGCTGCAATCTTCAATGGAGTCCAAATACATGCCTTGCGTAAAAAACGTGCTGGCGCGGGCTGCGTAGGCGGCAGCGTCCAGGTGGTTCGCTTTGTCCTCGGATTGCAGTTGCCGGGTAATTCTATCAATCGCCCGCCGGGCATCGCCTGCGGGCCGCCAGTCAACGTCGCCCTGCAAGTAGAGACAAAACTCCTCGCGCGCATCACGCAGCTTCCCGTCCAGTTGGTATGCCCGCCCAAGCTCATACCGAATCAGAGGAAAATCTGGATTCGAGTTTAGAGCCTCACGCAGGCGCTTGACTGCCTCAGCCCCTTTCTTTTCGCAAACGTCAACCACACCCTGAGCGTACGATCCCCACCAAATTTTTGAGTCTATCTCGATACCCGACTGAAGTGCCATTCGAGCTTCCGGGAACCGGCCTTCTTGCGCGAGGTCCATTGCCAGGCAGAAACGAACCCAAGGCCAATCCGGCATAAGCTTTTCGGCGAGCTTGTCCAGAGCGATAGTGTCCGACCGAGACTGAGCCATGTACGCTGCTATGGCTTGAAGATCATCCTCGAATTGGTATTCCTCGTGTGGAGCGCCAAACCAGCGATAAGAAGGATCTGCAAGCAGAGTCTTTCCGTTCACGAACACGCCGGCGCAGACGTGAGACACAAGGCGGCCGCGACAATCCCTTATTATCCAAACCGGCCACGCCTGCAGCCCCACCTCCCGAGCCAAGGCGACATACAGGAACGCGTAATCCTGGCAAACGATCCGCGCCCAGGGGTCCGACCAAGCCTTAAAGGTCTGTGCAGCCGTGCGCTCACGGTCTTCAAATGGTGGATTGAATCCGGAACTGAAATCAATGCGCGTCACCAACCCGTAAAACAAGCGGCGCGCTTTCTCCATATCGTTGGGTGCATCGCCAACTAACTGATGTGCAAATTTTGCCATCTGAGGCGTTGCGGCCAAAGGATTCTTTGCCAGGCCAAACTCGTGGGGGGTCAACCGCGCGCGCAAAGCCCTCTTCAAGGCTTCGGGCGTGAAAGATTGTGGAGGGACCGCCGGCACAAAATGCGGCGTCAAGCGGGGTTTCAAACGCCTCAGCGCCGCATACGCGGACTGGACCGCAAGCGGGAATACCCCCTGAGGCTCGGCGCGGGCGATGAAGCGTTCGTAAAGGTTTGCAGCCTTCTCGGTATCATTTAAGGCATCATTGAATCCTGCGAGCCTGCTCAGAACCGCCTCGCTATTTGTAGTCAAGCAGCTCTCAGTTATTTGCGCCTCTTCGAGCGCTTTTGTCCCGTTGAGCTAAATTGAAATAAGCTTCAACGCAGTCCATGTGGAGCGATGCGCTATTGGGTGAAAGCCTCTGGGCCGAGCGCAGGAGCGAAATGGCTTCCTCCCATTTGTCGTCCACGTGCCCATAGAACAGTCCCAGAGATTCAAGCGTATCGGGATTCTCCGGATCCATCTCCTTCGCCTTTAAAAGCTCTTGCTTCGCAAACCGTTGCTCGTCTTTGGAATTTTCCCAGGCACCTTTGGTAAAGAGGATCTCTCCCAAGAGTTGGTGGCCAACCGATCGATCAGGTCTCAGTGCGATAGCGTTGCGAACGGCATCGGCGGCTTCATCCCATAGGTTCTGCGCTGCCAAGACGCTTCCTAGGGACTCCTGCGCAATCGCGAAATTTGGGTCCAGCGCGATCGACTGGCGCAGGTATTGCTCGATAGCGGCTGCCGCATCACCAGCATTCTCGGCTCCAAGCGCGCGGCTAAAGAACTCCAGGGCTAGGGCAGAAGTTGTCACCGGAAAGTCCATCTTCTTCTTCTCTTCAGGCGTGGGAACGACTCCTAGCGCCTTGAGGATACACCTCCTGGTTTTACAGACTACCCCAAGCCAATCGGACGCCTCCGCAGTGAAAGGTCCGGATGCGTCGCCAGTGCCGACACCTGCAACCCAGACAGTCAACCGACGATTCTGGCCTTCGACCGCGTAGTTTCCCCATACCACTCGGTCGGCGCCTATCTTTCTGCCTGTTTCACGTGCCAGGTCATATACCGCTCCCGGCGCTTTGGACAGGTCGCTACAGCAGAACTGCGCGCAAGAGTCTGATTGGAAACGACCGGAACCGCGCGGCAGGATGCAAAGGGCTTCTGTTTCCTGAAGTTGAGCCTTCAGCAGGAGGGCCAGCGTGTATTGCCAATGATCGCAATCCGCCTCTCCGGTAGTGTTCTGGGGCGGAAGCACCGCGAGGGTGATACGCTCGCGCGCCGGCGCCACTGTAAGAATGGAGAAGAAAACCAGTGCCACAAAAAGGAACGCGCTAAACTGCTCACCGCCGTGAGATACGAGATTTGCCCGTTGGCAATCGTCCCCCGGACTGGAACCCAGGAATGCATTCTCGACGTTCCGCATCATTTGGCTCATTTCAATTTTATATCAGCGACACTTTTGTCAATGAGTTTCCCCCCTTACTAAATAATTGAAAAGACTCCCGCGAGTCCCATTTTTCCCCAGATCTTCACGAAAGAGATGAGGGTCAAAGGGGAATGTGGAGAAACTCGTCAGCAGTCCGGGTCGAAAACCGCACGATCGCTGCCTAACGCTTTCGAGCATTATTTCTGAGGAATCGTTGACAAACCGGCGGGGCGTGCTACCGATGTGTCATGAAGTCTGCCTACTTGATTGCATTGGCCCTGATTATGACCGCCACGCTTGCTTTTGCCAGTCCGCTTTATGATATCCCGCTCAAGGATATTGACGGGAAAGCCACCTCTCTCGGTGCATACAAAGGCAAGGTGCTGCTCATCGTGAACGTTGCCTCAAAGTGCGGGCTGACTCCACAATACAAGGCGCTCGAGGCCATTCATGAAAAGTACAAAGACCAAGGGTTCACCGTGCTCGGTTTTCCGTGCAATCAGTTCGCGGGGCAGGAGCCGGGCAGCAACAGCCAAATCAAGGAGTTCTGTTCGAGCCGATACAGCGTCAGCTTCCCGCTTTTTGATAAGCTGGAAGTGAACGGAGCCAACCGCCATCCGCTGTACGTTGCGCTGGCCGGGAAGGATTCACCTTTTCCGGGAGACATCAAATGGAATTTCGGCAAGTTCCTGATAGATCGAGATGGGCGGATAATCAAGCGATTCGAACCCAAAACCACCCCTGACTCACCGGAGGTGACGCAAGCGATCGAGACTGCGCTGGCACAAAAATAGCGCATTCCAGGAAAGCTTTCTTCAATACGGGACCACACGATAAAACCGGTTGGTGGTGGTTCCCGGGGGGGTGCGTCCGTTTTGGCCGGTGTCCAGGAAGCTTTGCGCCCCACCGCTGGTGTTGGTGAACGTTTGGAGCACCTGCCAATCCTTCTGGGGAATTGTATCGGAGGATTGAAGTTGCCATATGGTGTCCGCAGGGCTTTCTACTGACAGGATTGGACCAACCGCGTTTGACCATTGCAACGATACGCAGGGCAGTATGGGGTGGTACATGACCCCCTTCAGGGAAATGTCGAAAGCGATGTCGTCGTAGTCAGACCAGGTGTTTCCGATTTCCACTGCAATGGTGTTCGTGCCGATTTGCAGCAATGACGCGTAGGGCGTCAGGTCGAAGTAGCGCGTTTCATTTCCCTGCATCGTCACCGTATCGATCACCGCCGGAATCCCAATGCCATTGAGGAACAACCCGAGCGGGTAAATAGTGGCAACCGAGACATCCGTACACGTTGCCGAAAGAAGAAGTTCCTCGATGTTTGTTGAAGCCAGGGTGAACTGCCTGCGGAAATAGAAATTGGGCAAGAGCTGGGGCAAGCGGGTCACGATATTAGTGGGGCCGCTGCCGGCGCCAAATTTGGCCCTGCCTAGGGGCCATGAGCGGTCATCAAAGCGCGCCGAAAACCAATTGGCCGGCGGCGGGTTGGTCATGTAGCGCCATACGGCCCCGAAGGGAACTATTGTGCTCCAGCTGGTCGCGCCGGGGTTCGGTATCTGTCTGAAGAAAACATCATCCAGATAAATCGACCCGCTTCCAGCCCCGGTGATGCTGTAGCGATGCCGCAGTTCGATATTTGGGAAACCGGCCGGGAGCTGAAACGTGCGGTTGACGTAAGTCCAGTCCACGGGAGCCGGCCCGGCAGAGAAATGCGGCGTGTAATAGAATGGATCGGGCAGTGCAGGACGAGTGTTGGTGTTTGACCCGGTTTTTGTCGAACTCCATTCGAGCCAATGTTCCGATGGGAATGAGAGGCCCGTGCTTTTGAAATAACAGCCGAAGCTGTAGAAGGCGCCGGGGATGACATCGATCGAGGAATCGGGTATGCCATACTGGTTGTTCTGAGCGATGGTGCTGTTGTCGGCCTGGTTATCGAGCAGAATCTGCATCGAACGATTGCCCTGGTAGGCAATGTTGGTGCTGACGCACATATTGGTCATTGCAATTGTCCCGGTAAACCACTTGTCCCAGCGGCAGTTATCGTCTCGCTCGAAACCCGAATTGGCCACAAGGTTTCCGTTCAGCAACGGCAGCAGCGCGAAGGGCGCCGAGAGTACGGTCCGGCCAGTATATACCGCGCCGACCTCGTAAAAGTATTGCCAGCCTGCCCGAAGACCGTAGTCCGTGTAATTAGTCGTACCGGGAGTCAAGGTGGCGATTTGCACAAATGGCCCGCTGGCCTGGTCTGCGCGGAAAATGCGGTAATACTCTGGCGCCGTCGGTCCGGTCCAACTGAAGCTTGTCCGATTGTACCCCGCGGTGCGGACATTGACCGTCGGCGTGCCGGCAGGGTAGAGCGACACGCCCCAATTACCGTCCCGCCGCATGTTTCCACGGTGTGTCGCCCAGGAAAGCAGGTTCGTGCTGTTCGAGCCGAAGTTCCAGATATACATCTGGCCCAGCGTGCTGCGGCAGACGACATCCAGCCGGCCCACACCTTCCACATCAGCGAGCGCCGGAATTTGTTTGATCCCGCCGGCCACGGGCACGCTTTCCTTGAGCGTCCCGTCCAAAGCATAAATGCGCAGTTCGCCGTTGCCCGTGGCGCCGGTCGGATCGTAGGTGCCAACGACGATTTCTTCGGCGCCGTCTCCATCCACATCACCTACCACGGGCGGCGTAGGCAGCAGCGGATAGAAATCCTTCGGCCACCCTGCATGGTCCACCAGTTCGATACCGTCCCAATAGCGGTACGTCAGCTCATACGATTGGTTCCAGCCCAATACGTCAATGTGGTTGTCGTGGTCGGGGTTCACAGGAATAAGTGACGCGCTGTTGAGCCAGCCGGAGTTGTTTGTCAAATTCACGTGCGGCAGCCAATGCCGCCAGAGAATGCCCCCATCGTCATCGAGGATTGTTTCGTTCGGTTGCCACTGCGAGCTGAGTTGTGTGCCGGCCACCAGCACCTCGTCGAGGCCATCTCCGTCAATATCGGCGGTGTAGATGTCGATTGGGACTTGGTAGGAACCAGTCATCAGCCGCTGGTTCTTGCCGAATTGTTTGTGCAGCATGCCTTTTCCCCAGAGACCGAACGGGCGCGATTTATCGAAGCAAACGACACTGTCGCTATCGTTGAGCGCGTAAATGTTCAACGGCCCGGTGGGGTTGGCCCTGCCGACTGCCAGTCCTGCTTCAACCAATTGATGCAGATGATACACGAAATCCTGACGGCCCGTGGCGGCAGTGAAGGTGACGACGCCGCCCGACCAACTCTCGCCCATCGTGCCCCACTGGCCCACGCCGAAAATGGGAAAGATAAACGGGTTATAATCCTGGCCGCCCGTGAGGGGGTCGGGCTGGATTTTCCAGGCTGTAATTACCTCGTAATTGCCCGTGCCGTTGAGGTCCATCACCATCGGAGGCGAGACCTCTGAGGAAAACACTGCGCCTGCTGGGAGGTGATTCAGCCAGGCGCCCGTCGGCCACCAATAAAATCCATTCGTGACCGTTTGGTAGCCTCCATTAGGAACGTAAGAAGCCGAATCGACCGTGTTGGACCACATCACCGACCCGTCACCGCGCAAAGCGATGACGTGATTGCCACGGGTGAAAAGGATTTCGTCTCGCCCATCGCCATCCAGGTCAAAGAGGGTCGGCGAAACATTGATCGGGTCGCCTCCTGCCGCGTAAGGGAACCCCGGCAGCCGTTGTCCGGTGTATTTGAATGCATCCAAAAACCAACTCCCGCTGGAATCGCGATAGGGCACAACAATTTCCAAATCAGGCGAGCTGTCGAGGTTCCCAACCGCAATCGTGCCCAACTGCCAACCGGTACCGCCTGAAGGGAAAGAAGCAATCTGGACCGGTGCGGCGGAAAGAGTTCCCGCCACCCACCCCCAAGCGATTGCTGCCCGCAAGAAGATGCAAGCCATTCTCCGCTTCTCAATTGTACACGGACCACGCATTTGGAACCAAAGTCTGATTTTTCAGCCTGCATCCTAGAGGAAGCGGATAAGGAATGCACCAAGTCATTTCCGAGGGGAATGGGTTGGGGCTCGAGTTGGAAACCGCCGGAAGGGTAAGCGAGGGCACATTGAAGCTGCTGTTTCCGACGATTCGCCTCCGCGAAGGAAGCCACGGTTGAGGTCGCACGCCCGAGGCTCAAGCACGACGCAACCACCTTCAACAGCGGCGCACCAGATGAGGAAAGTTCAATTCCAGGGTCTGATAAAACAAGCCCGGATGCTCGCGGTCCCACAAGGGCACGGCGCCATCCAAGGCATCGAGCACCTCCTGGGCCTGCTCGCGAGTGGGGGCGAAGAAGCGGCAGCCATGCTTTTGATACAGCTCAAAGACCTGCATCGAACCAACATGCATCTCCTTCACTTCGCGGCATGTGTCCAGCCAGAATTCCTGCCGGGCGGCCATAGCGGAAGCGGCATCGGCTCGCACATTGGGCGCCTGAGACATTGCGGCCAGGGCCTGTTTTGCTGAATCGCAGGCTGTACGAAGCCGATGGGCCTGCATTCGGGTGCTTTCGCTTATGAAATCGCCCGAACTCGAAGATTTCAACCCGCCAGATTCCTCTCTCTGGTCTGAATCGGAAACCGGAGGGTTAGCGGAGACCGCTGGCCTGGGCTGGCGTCCCGGGTACTTGTATTGACGTATCAGGCGCGCCGCTTCGGTAAGCGTCAAGGGCCGAGCAACCACATAGCCTGAGTTTCGCAAGAGCGCCAGTTGCTGCTCAGTGGCTGGTTCATCCGTCCAATTCATGACAGGACGTTGGTTGAGTGGTACGACACGAATATGCACACGCGGGACGGCAATTGCAAGTAATGATTTGGTTAAACCATTCTTACATTCTTTAAATGTTGCAAACTCCCCTGTGCCAAGGGTTCCTCGGGATTAATGACGGAGTCGTAGCAACGAGCCGCAATTCCTGAGTGTAGGAGACGACGTAAGAAGTCTCTGATCAGCAACTTCCGGGTGAACCAAAAGCGGCCAGTTGACAATCTTGATCAGGGACTCCTTACGCCGTCTCCTACAAAGGTTTGGAACTGACCTTGTCATTGGCCCTGCCAAGGGTTCCTGTCCGGGGACGATTCTCACTAGCGAATCAACCAAAGCAGCCTTAACTTACCCTGCGCATTCAGGAGCGGCAAAAATATGGACAATCGCGAACCACCACCTAAGAAGGACCTGCGACCCAAAGTGCCCAAGTGGAGTTCACCCCTTTGGTATCTGCCCCTGATGCTCCTGCTGCTTTGGTTCTGGCAAAGCACCTTGAGCCAGTTTTCCTACCGCACGATCCCCTACAGCGAGTTCAAGCATTACCTCCAGCACCATGAGGTCGTCAAATGCGTTGTGCGCGAGGACGACATCCAAGGAGAAATCAGACCCAAGGCCCAATCAGCGGGCAAACCTGCGGAAACCTCGACCAACGCCGCAGCCGCCAAGAGCGCTCAAACAGCGGAAACAAAGCCTTTCCTGTTCCGCACTGTGCGGGTTGAGGACCCCAAGCTGGTCGATGAACTTCAGGGAGCCGGGGTTCAATACACCGGTGAGCGCCCCGGGTTCTTCTCTCAGTTCTTGCTGTCGTGGATTGTGCCCTTGGGGATTATGGTGCTGATCTGGTCCTTTATCGGACGGCGCCTGGGCAGTGCGGGCGAGTCCATCCTGAGCTTTGGCAAAAGCAAAGCGCGCCTGGTTGCCGAGAAAGAAACCGGAGTCACATTCGGCGATGTGGCCGGGTGCGAAGAAGCCAAATACGAGCTGCAAGAGGTGGTGGATTTTCTCAAGCATCCTGAACGCTACAAATCCATTGGGGCAAATATCCCGAAGGGGGTGTTGCTGATCGGCCCGCCCGGCACCGGCAAAACGCTCCTGGCCAAGGCCGTGGCTGGCGAGGCGCATGCGCCATTCTTTTCACTCAGCGGGAGCGATTTCGTTGAGATGTTCGTCGGGGTGGGGGCCGCGCGAGTGCGGGATTTGTTCGTGCAGGCCAAGGCCAAGGCGCCGTGCATTGTATTCATCGACGAACTGGACGCCATTGGCCGCCAGCGCGGCGTGCATGTCGGGGCGGTCAACGATGAACGCGAACAAACCCTCAACCAATTGCTCGTCGAGATGGACGGCTTCGCCGCAAATGCCGGGGTCATTGTGCTGGCGGCGACCAATCGACCCGACGTGCTGGACCGCGCGTTGTTGCGGCCCGGACGTTTTGACCGGCAGGTGGTTGTCGATGCCCCGGATATTGATGGCCGGCAGGCCATTCTCAAGGTCCATGTGCGTGGAAAGCCACTGGCGCGAGACGTTGATTTGCGCCGGGTTGCCCAGGCGACCCCTGGTTTTTCCGGCGCCGATTTAGCCAACGCGGTCAATGAAGCCGCCTTGCTGGCCGCCCGCCGCCACGGCAGGGAAATCGAGCAGAAGGACCTCGAAGATGCCGTCGAGAAAGTTGTCGCCGGCCCCGAGCGCAAGAGCCGGCGTTTGAAGGAGCAGGAAAAGAGGCTGGTGGCTTACCACGAAACCGGCCACGCCCTGGTGGCTGCCCACAGCAAATACGCCGACCCTGTCCACAAGATCAGCATCATCCCGCGTGGCCGGGCTGCTTTGGGCTATACCCTCCAATTACCCACAGACGACCAGTTTCTCATGAGCCGCTCTCAACTGCTGGACCGGATTCGTGGAATGCTGGGTGGCCGAGCGGCTGAAGAGGTTGTTTTTCAGGAAGTCACTACCGGCGCCGAAAACGACCTCGAACATGCCACCGCGCTGGCCCGCCAAATGGTCTGCCTGTTCGGCATGAGCGACACAGTCGGGCTGGTTCATTGCGCCACGCGGCAGAATGGGATGCACCTGGCGGGAATGGACGGAAATTTTCAACGCGATTGCAGCGAGCGCACCGCCCAGGAAATCGATGTCGAGGTCAAGAGAATCCTCGACCAGGCCTATGGAGAGGCCAAAGACATACTGGAGCGGCATCGGGACCAACTTGATCTGGTGTCGGGGAAACTGCTCGAAAGTGAAACCCTGGACGCCCAGGCATTCAACGCCCTCATTGGCCGATCGCCCAAGCAGGACGAAGACCCTCCGGGGCCAGCCGTGGAACTGGCTCCGCCTAAATTGGTCTCAGGCAACGGCGGTCCATCGCCTGTTTAATTCCAAATAAGCCATTTTCGAGCGGAGCGCCTCCTTTTGACAAATCGGGCTGCGCAGGCATCATGGGGAGAGGCATCTATGCCTGTTCAATACAAAGATTATTACCAAATCCTGGGCGTGGCGCGGGATGCGAGCGAGACCGACATCAAGAAGGCCTTCCGCAAACTCGCGCGCGAGTACCACCCTGACGTCGCCAAAAACAAAAAGCAAGCGGAAGAAAAATTCAAAGAGATTAACGAGGCCTATGAAGTATTGAGCGATCCGGCCAAACGCAAGAAGTACGACGAGCTGGGGGCTAACTGGAGTTCCGGCTCTGAATTCAGGCCGCCGCCGGGCTGGGGGTCCTTCGGTGCAGGGGGCTTTCCAGGGCGCGGCCCGCGCGGTGAGGAGTACGAGTTTCACTTCGGAGGCACCGGCTTCAGCGACTTTTTTGAGCAACTCTTCGGCGCGCGGGGGGCCAAGGGGTTCGGCAGGCGCGGAGGCATGGCTGAGGAAGACCTGGCGACGGAGCGCGGGCAGGATATCGAGGGAGACATTATGGTCACTCTCGAAGAGGCGATGCGCGGCTCGGTGCGCTCGGTCTCTGTGCGGCATGGGGTTCCTTGTGAACATTGCGGCGGCACAGGCCAGCGGGCGCGCCATGTGTGCAATGTCTGCGGTGGCACCGGCCAGGTCGCCAAGACCGACACTTACCAGGTCAAAATCCCCGCCGGCGTTACCGAAGGGCAGCGTTTACGCATCGCCGGTCGCGGCGAGGCCGGCTTGGGCGGCGGGGCTGCCGGGGACCTTTTCCTGCGAGTGCGTTTTGCCAAGCACCCGGATTTTGAGGTCGAGGGCCATAACCTGATTTGCGAGACCTCAATTACTCCCTGGGAAGCGGTGCTCGGGGCCAGGATTTCCGTCCCAACACTCGATGGGCGAGTCGATATCAAGATACCCCAGGGCACCCACAGCGGCCAGAAACTGCGCCTGCGCGGGCGCGGTCTGCCGCAACGAAACGATGGCAGCGGAGATTTGATCGTGGTAACCCGGATTGAAGTGCCCACACGCGTGAGCGAATCAGAACGCAAGCTCTGGGAACAATTAGCGCGCGAATCCAGGTTTAACCCTCGGGAATAAGGCGCAAAGGTCCCTCTTGAAGGCCACGCTCCATAAAGATGGTTTGGGCTAAGGGTCGCGTAATAGCAGGGCGCCGCAAAAAGCCGAATGTATGGCTATTCACTCGCTCAGGAGTTCTTCTACCTGGTTGCCGGCCAATCCAGGCATCGACCTCGAGGCAGGAGACAGCGGCTGGGCGCTTTTAGAGCGCTGCAAACCGCTGAAGAGGCGCTGGGCAAATGCCCAACGGTTGGGAGCCGGGACCTCGACCACCTCATGGACGTGCGCGGGCATTCTCAGCAGGCGCCGAACCTCAGCCCTCAGGGAATCCATGGCAAACGGACGACCCAGCACCACCTCCGCTCCCGCTTCGGTCATGTAATACTCGGCGTCTGTGGGGACAGAGAACGCCACAATCGGATTCTTGTGCCGGCGCTTGATTTCCCGCACAGCGCTGGTCACTTCCTCAATGCCAACCGAGCCGTTGCGCCGCGTGGCTTCCGGCAGCAGATTGTCCGGCGACACGAGGATCAGGTCAAAGGCCGCCCGAGAGCCGGCGGTTGCGAATTCGTCGATGCGCAGGGCGCGCACGAAATGGACCACGGCCTGGTTGAAACAGACATCGAGGATCATGGCCTCGATGAGGTTATTGGTGCGCCGATCCGCGTTAGCTAAAAGTACATTAATCGTATCCATAAGGTATCTCGCGGCTGAGAGAGCACCTTGCTTGCCAGGGCAAAAAGGAGTGGAATTGGCCCGAAATGGGACAAGTGTGTCTAAATCAGGGCCAGTCGCTTTACGCTCCGGCGTCCGACGCCTGGGCCGGCATGCCTTCATTAGCCCTGCACAGGCGGCCCTGAAGGATGGGGATGGCCATCCGAAGGAAGAGCGTATAACAAAGCAAACCAAAAGACCAAATTCCCAGGCAAACCAGAGTCTCGTTGAGCGAGGGGGTGTATTCGACCATCTCACCCAGAGGTGTGGGAATGAAGCCGGGCACTACCAGGCCCATGCCTTTTTCGATCCAGATGCCCACAATAGCCAGAAACGACGCGAGGTTCAGGTAACGCAGGCTGCGGCTCAGCGGCAGCACCAGGAGCGTCATCGAGACGAGGTTGAACACGATGGCTACCCAAATCCAGGGGACCAGCGCATGATAACCGTGAAGGCCAACATAGAGGTACCTCGAGGAGGCCACGTGCGACGTGCGAGTATAGAACTCTTTGAAGATTTCGTTCACCAGGAGGAAGACGTTGATGAGCATCGACACCTGGACAATGCTGCGCAAGGTCAGCAAAGCCCGGTCACTGATCTGGTAATCGGTCACGCGGCGGATGATCTGCAAGGCCAGGATGATCAGGGCAGGACCTGCGGTAAAGGCAGACGCCAGAAAACGCGGCCCGACAATCGAGGAATTCCAGAATGGCCGCCCGCCCAGGCCGACATAAAGAAAGGCGGTGACTGTGTGGATGGAAACAGCCCAGGCAATGGCAATGAAGACAAACGGAATATAAAACCATTTGGCCGGTTTTTTGCCTAGATACCGGCAATAGAGCAGGTAACCGCAAATATGCACGTTGAGCAGCAAATAGCCGTTCAACACGATCACGTCCCAACTGAGCATTGAGCCGGGGAAATTGAACTGGCCGATGCCGGGGATTAAATGCCAGAATCGATCGGGCCGCCCCAAGTCCACCGTGACGAACGCCAGGCACATCAGAATGGCCGCAACCGCGAGCAATTCCCCGAAGATAACCAGATCATGCAATTCCTTGTTATTATAAATATAGACCGGGATGACCAGCATGGCGGCGGCCGCCGCGATGCCCACGATAAAAGTGAAGTTGGCGATGTACACACCCCAGGAAACCTGGTCGCTCATGCCCGTGACAATCAGGCCATTGACGAACTGTTTGGCCCAGGCATTAATCCCCAGGAGGATGACGACGCTCAACAGGCCCATCCAGATGTAATAACGCCAGTCGCCCACGAAAGCGATGCGCCCGCAACGGGCCAAAAAGACCAGGTAATTTCTCGTTTTAGCCCGCAGGTTCATACGTCGAAGTAATAAAAGAAACGGGGGGAGGTCCCCAACTCCTCCTTGAGCTGGATGAAGACCCGTTTGTTCTTCAGGATGTAGGCGACCTCGCTTTCAGGGTCCAATACGTTCCCGAATTTGCGCGCCCCGGCAGGACAGACCTCCAGGCAGGCGGGGTACTTTCCCCGACGTGTGCGCTGGACGCAAAAATGGCATTTTTCCATCACCCCCTGTTTGCGGGGACGATTCCCCAAGTAGGACATGTCCAGGTTCAGCCGTTCTTTAGGCACGCTGGGGCTGGTCCAGTTAAAGCGGCGGGCAAAGTACGGGCAGGCCGCTTCGCAATAACGGCAGCCGATGCACCAGTCGTAATCGATGACCGTGATGCCGTCGGGTTCCTGCCACGTCGCTTTGGTCGGGCAGACCTTGACGCACGGCGGGTTCTTGCAATGCTGGCATTGGACCGGCATGTAAAAGAACCCCTTTTCCGGCACTGACTCCGGCGCGTAATTGTGGTCGCCTTTTTCCATATCGAGCGAACCATGCGGCATTTTGAGCACGCGAATGTATTGGATTTCCGGGGTGCGCGACTGGTTGTTTTCGGCCACGCAGGCATGGACGCATTTGCGGCAGCCGATACAGCGGGTCAGATTCAGGCAATAGATGAACTCGACCCCATCCATCGGCTTGTAATCGCGCACCGTCGGACGGAGGTGGTATTGCTGCTCGACTTCGCGGGCGATGCGGTCGAGCACCTTCTGCATCTCAGCCGGAGTCATTTCCTTGTAATGCTTCTGCAGGAATTGTTCGACCGAGGTGTAGTTCTTCAACTCGCGCAGCGGAGCGAGGCTGGCGGCCAGGGCGGCGACGCCAGAGGCCAGGACCGCGGAATTGCGCAGGAAACCGCGCCGGGAGATATCGCCCGGAGGAGGAGAATCAGGCATAAGTCAATTTAATTGGACGGTTCAGCCGCCGGCGCCTCGGCCAGGATGGGATGCAGCGGGTGCGGGCCGGGCGCGGGTTGGCGCGATGGAAACGGCGGCGCATGCGGGTTGTGGCACGAAACACACACCTTTCGATCGATTGGCCCCAGGTCGCGTCTCCAGTAGCCGCTGGTGCGCCCATGCACTCCCGCCTCCCAATCCCGGTAGGTGGGGCCGTGGCAACTCCCGCACAGGGCCGGGCTTTCGGTGATTTTCAAGTGCCGTCCGTCGCGCGTCTCCAGTAAAACCAGGTTGGTCTCATCATGGCAGTTGAAGCAGTTGTTGTTGCGATGATGCCGGCCATGGCCCATCACGATGTCCTTGTGCTCCGGCGGCACGATGATGTCCCCATCTGCTTTGAACTGCAATTTGGGCGGCTTATTCTTCTCGTGGCAGGCGTAGCAGTCGAAATCTGACATGTCGCCCCCGCTGGCCAGCAGGTCCACCGCCGAAACCCGGGCTGTGGCCGTGCTGATGAAATTGGTATCGACCAGGGGGATGGGCGCCAGGCGCACCGGCCGGCTCCAAAGGTCCAAAGAAAAGGCCGCCGCCAGCCCTATAAAGGCGCCAGTCAGCAAGCCCAGGACCCAGTCCGTCTTGGCAGCAGGTTTCATCAGGGGTCATTCTTCTGGATTGCAGGAAAGCTGCTTTACATCCTTTGTCGATGGCTTTGCATTTTTTGGCTTCTCTATGGCAGAATTTTCTTGGGGTCAGCACCCCATTGTTCTCCAGGCCGCTACGCCTCAGAATGGTGCTATCTTAGAAAGAGTGGGGGAACTTATGTCTGCCAAAACAACGAATGGAACCGACATCGAGAGCAGGGTCAAACGCGTTTTGCGGCATCGCGCCTCTCGCGCCTACTTCAAGCATGGGGGTTGGACGAGCAATGCCGAAGAAGCCGACAGCTTTTCTGACGCCGTGGAAGCGGCGGAGATATGCGTCCGCTACGGGCTCAACAATGTGGAGTTGGCTTTGCGCTACCACGCGGCGGGCTCGGACCTGTTCTGCGTAGTCATGCGGTAAGAGCACAGAGTCATTCGACAGGCTCTTAATGATGTACCGCTTCATCAAGGCGGCTTTCGGCAGGTGGGGTCTGCGTATCTGACTCGGCCATGCCGGGCGCGGACTTGTCCAATGGGTGCTCTTCCTGCTGCCATTCGGGTGTGACTTTTCCTTTCCAACAAGCCCAGTTAAGAGGATAGATATCCGGGTCGAGGATGACGTGATAGAAGTGCCAAACCACAATGGCCAGGCAGGCCAGTATCGCCTCGTAGTAATGGACTGTAAGGGCGACATCAACAATCCAGCGCGGAAGGAAACGGGTCACATCCATCTTGAACCAAATCATTAGTCCTGTGACCCCCATAATGATTGTTCCCCAAATAACGGCCCAATACTCCATCTTCTCGGCGTAGCCGAACCGCCCAATCCTGGCCTTTTGCCCGCCTAACCCCAGCAAATAGCGGGCGGTCTGCACGAGGTCCGTGAGGTCCTTTTTGCTCGGGAACAAATCTTTGACGAGTTGGCGTCCTTCCTTGCGGGTCAGAATATAGGCCAGGTGATAAAGGCCAGCGCCCAACAGGACGATGCCCGCAACCCGATGGGTCCACCGCCGGAACATTTCGTTCGAGCCCAACAGCTTTGCGACCCAGGAATCGGGGAATTTCAATGCAAAGCCGGTGATGGCCAGGATGATGAAACTGGCCGCCAGGACCACGTGTTGGAAACGCTGTGAAGCGTTCATGCGCAGAACCGAAAGGTTAGCGGCTCGATAGCGGGCAGCCACTTTCCTGCCGAAAACCAAGAGGTTGTGGGCCAGCATGAATCCAATGGTAAGGACGATAAGCCCGAGGTACACCCGGCGAATCCACCAGTTGATCTTCTCACCTGCCGCGTTGCCGCCGCTGGCGGAGGCGGCATCCACATGCACCTTGCTTTGGGCAAAATTTGCCGTCGCCCCCGGGTGGCATTTGCCGCAAGTCACCACCAGGTTGGCTTTATTGATGGTCGAGCGCGGGTCGGTTGAGGGGAGTATCTTATGGAATCCATGACAACTGGCGCAATTGGCAGCCACCGTTGAACCATATTCAGCCGCCAGCCCATGATAGCTCTCGAAGAAGGTCTTTACTCGGTCGGGCGGGAGGTTGTATTTGGTGTTCAGCCTCTCGGAAGCATGGCAGTTACTGCAGATTTGGGCTGATATTTCGAGCGAGGAGCTGCCCTTGAGCGCCACGATCTTGTGCTCGGAATGGCAATCGGTGCAGGTGGGCGCGTCGCGATGGCCCTGGGCGATGGCTTGGCCATGAACACTTTCAGCAACGTCTTTGGCCGCTTGCGGATGGCAGGCTCCGCATGTGGCCGTCAGGCGCGACCAGTGGAGCGGCGACTCCGGCGAGCTCGGCGGAAGGATGGCGTGGCCATCATGACAATCGCTGCAAGTGGCCGCCGCCTTCTGGCCCCGTGCCAGGGCCAGCCCGTGCACACTGGCCCCATAACTTTCGGATTGCTTTTCGTGACACCGGGCGCAATCGGGGGCTTTGACGGCTAAGTTATCATCGGGATGTTTCGCGGTGACATCGCTGTGGCAACTGGCGCACGTGTTAGTCTTATGAACCGAGGCAGCCAGCTTGGCTTCATCGACGAACAGCGAGATGGCTTTGCCCGCCGCGTTGGTTTTGTAGAGGGTTTTATCCGAATGGCAATCGAGACAGGCGCTGTTCTTAAGCCGCTCGATCGAGGCAGCACGAACTCCAGGGGCGGCAACAACCACATAGAGTCCAGCGGCCAGCAGGGCCAATCCGCTTCGGATGTGACACATAACCAAGCCAAGGTTCGGCTTGGGCCGTAAAATCTCTCTACATTCGTTGCCCTTTCCTTCGCTTTTTTTGCATGCCTTAGAATGGAAAAAGGGGAACCGGCTCCCCATGCATCGAGAGGCGCATCAAGGAGGGTCGGGCAGCGCACAGGCGTAAAGCCAGCGCCAGCTCAGCGCGTCCGGCCAGGACCGTTGGCGTTGACGAATAACGTGCCGACGACAATGGCGATGATCGACCAGTCGAGCAGCAGATCGCGCAGGTTCAGTGAGCCCGATGACGACGAGCCCGCCGGAGCACCTTGCGAGCTGGTGGCATTCAAAACGGCAGCCGCTAAAAAAAGAATTAAGGTGCCGATGATCAAAAACAGACGCTTCCGATTCATGGAACGGTCACAGCATTTACCCGCTTCACCTCTTTATCATGCCGCAACCCTTGGAATAATAACCTGGGGTCTTTGCCCCAGGCTGGCCTAACGCCATGCCCCGGGCTTCGGGGCTTCTCGGCTACTGAAGCGCGCGCCCATCAGCAGGTTCAATATCAATACCACTCAAGACACCATAATGGCACGCTAAATGGCAAATAAAATGCCGGGACCCGGCTTTAGTGCGTCAGGCGCGTCACCATCGCGTAGAGGATGAGGACGAGCAAAATCACTCCCAGCCCGAAGAAGAAGTAGCCGAAGGTCCGAGCGATGCTTTTCCAGCGCAGCCATTCGTCCCGGATGCGGAAGTCATCAAGATGCCCTTCGGCGACGAGCCGGTCATACCACCGTTTGCGTTCATGAAGCATTTCGTTTTTAGAGACGCGGCCAGAGAAGATAACGGTGTCCATGGGGAACTTCTCGATGCGGAAATGGGTGTTGAAGAAGTGGATCGAGAAAATAAATCCCGCAGCCAGCAGGGCTTCGTCGGAGTGGATGATTAAGGCAATGTTAATAATCCATCCCGGCAGAAACCGGGTGAAGAAGGTCGGAAACCACATGATAAGCCCTGACGAGCCGATGATGAGCACGCCCCAAAAAACGGCGAAGTAATCGAACTTCTCCCAATAAGTCCAGCGATCAAACTGGGGGCGAGGTCCTTTGCCGAAGAACCAGCGGTTGTGGGCGACGAAATCGCGCCAATCCTGCAGGGTCGGCATCATGGAATCGGGGCCAAAGACCGTATGCCAAAGCCGTTTGAGACTCCATTGGCCAGTCTGCGGGTCGCGGATATGTTTGCGCCCGTTCCAGGACCTGGCCAACAGCGCGCTCAAATGGAGTCCAAAGTAGAGGAAAGTCACCAGCGCCCCGAGGCGGTGCAGGGCGCGGGCCGTTTCGGCGCCGCCGATGATGTTGAACATCGTCTTGGCCCAGTCTGCGTAATAGAACTTCAGGGGCATGCCGGTAATGACCAGGAGGAGAAAGCTGGTGACTACCAGGAAATGGAGGAAGCGCTCGAAAGGCGCAAAGCGGGTGAACCATTCGCCTCCCTCTTGCGAGCTGATCTTGGCCTCGCGAAATGCCTTTGAATCGTGCAGGTATAAATATCCGGCCCGAAACAGCCAGGCCCCCGTGTGCGCGCCAAAGAAGACGAACACGCCGACCAACAAAGAGGTCATGGACAGGAATGTCAGATGAAGCAGCGGGTAGTTCTTGCCATCCAGCGGATTGGCATGGGGCTTATAGAGTGTAAAGCCGATAGTGGCCGCAGGGTGACATTGCTGGCAAGTGGCCAGGATATTCGTCCGGGACAAGCGGGAGAGCGGGTTGGCTGCCGGCAGGACATCGTGATGGCCATGGCAATCGTAGCAGGCGGCCACATCCGAGGCGGCGTTCGGTTTGCCCAGGGCCATGGCCTTGCCGTGGTAAGTGTCGCGATAATGCGCCAGGCGATCCTCGTGGCAGCGGCCACAGCGCTGGTCGCTGATCATTTTAAAATGCCCGTTCTGCGGGTTCTCGACCTGGTGCGCCGTATGGCAATCTGTGCAGACCGGCCCGCGTTTATCGCCTTTGGCCAGCAATTGGCCATGAACGCTGTTATTATAGATTCGTTCCACTTTGACGTGGCACTTGCCGCAGGTCCTGGCGACGTTGGCCTGGTTGATGGGCGAATCACGATCGACAGCCCGTTTGATGTCATGCACCCCATGACAATCGTTGCAGGAAGGAGCGACAATCAGGCCCATCTTCAGCAACGCCCGGCCATGGATGCTATCCATGTATTGGGCGGCTGCCTCGGGGTACTTCATCTGGTACTCTTTAGTGATGCCGGAGTTAGTGTGACAAGCGGCGCAGGTGTTGGGCAGGTTCAACTTGAACACCGGGGAATCGGCGTGCTTGGCGGGAAGAATATTGTGTGAACCGTGGCAATCCCAGCAATTGGCGGCGCCAGAAGCCCCGAGTGTATGGCTCACCCCGTGAATGCTAGCGGCATATTGCCGTCCCTCCTCCGCGTGACAAGCAGCACAATTAACCGGTTTGGCCGACACATTGTCATCCGGATGCTTGGGCGTGATATCTGCATGGCAACTGGCGCAGGTGTTGGTGTTGTGGATGGCGCGCGAGAACTTGGCTTCGTCTATGAAGAGCCAGATGGCCTTGCCGGCGGCATTGGTCTTGTAGAGGGTCTTATCCGAGTGGCAATCGAGGCAGGCAGCATTGGGGTTTTGTTCGGCGGCATGGACCCCGACAGGCAACCAGCAACAGAACGCCAGCGCCAGCCCAACCAGTGTCCTCCAGGAACTGCACCCGTGACGGGCTGGTACTGTGACATAGAAGTTTCGAGACAGAGGGCCTCCTCTCCCTGACCCTCTCCTCCAAAGGAGGAGAGGGAATTGCTTTCCGACGCATGTGAGGGAACGTAGTTGCCAGTTTACCAGGGGCGCCAGGGCCGACGCCAAGGAAGACGTCGGAAGGGCCCGAAGGTTGCGGGGTCCCTCGGGAGCTTTGAGAGGCATCATGGTCTTACAAGCCGCCGGTGTGGCAATCATTGCAGGCTCCATCCACTTCATCTCCCGGATGTTTGAATTTCTGTCCCTTGGGAGAAAGTTGTTCGAGATCAGCCGGGCCGCCCTGGGCGATGATGGAATGGCAGGCATTACAGTCGTTGGCCTTGATTGTGCGCTTGCCATCAGGGGTTTTGTGCTGGCCATCGTGGCAACGGAAGCAGCCCGGCCAATCCTTATGCCCGATGTTATCCGGATAGTCCTGCCAATCAGCCTTCATGCCGGCAAAAAAGTTGTTGGTATAAATCTCCTGCACTGAATCGATGGTCATACGGACCTTGTCCTGGCACCCTGCGAATTTAACTGCCGAATAGCGGTCGGCGATAATGGTGGCGATACTTTCGAGGGCCTGGGTGGAATTGGTGTAGGAGCGGGTCAGGACATAGACCGCGTTGGTTTTAACATAGGGCAAACCGCAGTCGATTTTATTGAGGAACATGGCGAGATTGACCGCGCTGTTAGGGGTTTGGTAGCGGTGGGCGGGGCGGTTGTGGCAGTCCATGCAATCCATGCGGCGGACTTCCGCCTCGCTGATCTCATTGGTGAACCGGGGGGAGCGATACTCAGTGACAACGCCTTGGGGGTTCGTGACGCGCACCCAGGGAATTCTCTGACGCGCTTCGTCGGCCGAGACGTATTCGACCTTGTTGCCGACGTTCATGTGCCAATGGATGCCACCCACGGGGCCGTGCGTCGGGTCACCGCCGCCTACATTCATTAACATCCGGACGGTGAACGCGGTGTTGGTCTCATCGGAAAGAAAATAATGGAAAGTCCGTTCGAGGCTGCCGACGAATTTTTTCGGCCAATGGCACTCCTCGCAGGTCTCTTGGGCGGGCCGGAGATTTTTGACAGGGGTAGGAATGGGGCGGGGGAATTTATGCGCCAGGGTAGCATAGACCTGGTAGGTGCCCGAGAGCTTCGAGCGGACGTACCAGGAAGCGCCTTTGCCAATATGGCACTCGGCGCAGGCGACGCGGGCGTGGGGCGAATGGGTGTAAGTGACCCATTCGGGTTGCATCACCCCATGGCAAGCTTGTCCGCAAAACTGCACGGACTCAGTAAACTGATAGGTTTGATAGCTGGCTACGGCTGTGATGAGCAGAAACAACACGCTGCCGGCAAGGAAGAAGCCGAAGATACGCCGGTCTCGCGGGCGGGTCAGATCGATGCGCAAGGGAGGCATCGGGCCGGCGGTCTTGATGATTTGGCGGCGGCGAAGCCAGGCGCCCAACGCGGCCAGAGCCAAGCCGAAAAAGAGGATGGCCGGCGCCACGAGATACGTCAGGATGCCAATATACGGATTGGCAAAGTGCGACAAGGAATCCAGCAGGAGCAGCAGGAAGAAGGAAAACAAACCGCCGATGATGACAACAAGGCCGGTAGCGCTGAGCCAATTGCGAAAAATGGATGAGGGCCGCGGGGCGGAAGCAGGAGCCGGACCGGGAGCGGGGGCTTGCGGGTTAGGATTCATTCACGGCAATGGTTCTGCGGGTGTTTAGCAGGAGCCAACGGACCCGCGGAGGAACATCATGGCTCCGAGGGGAGCCCCGTTGCTTGCGCCAGACGGGGCTCGAATGCGCAAAGCAAAAGCCCTATTTCTTAAAGCTGCGCATATAGGCGACCAAGGCCTTGGCATCTGCATCCGAGATGCCTTCAACGGGCTTCATTAAAACGTTTCCCTCTTTGTCTTTAAGCCCTTCCTTGATGGCCTTGATAGCCGCCTCGTCTTTAAGCTCATCCTGCACCTTCGGGTCGGTGTAATCCTTGGCGCCCTTCTTTTTGCCCATTGTGGTTTGGCCTTTGCCGTTCTCGCCATGGCACTTGGCGCAGTCTTTGTTGTACAGTTCTTTTCCATCTGCCGCCCGAGCAGACAGAGCTGCCATCGCTGCGATGGCGACCAGCAGGGGGAGTAGTTTTTTCATGTATGTCTTTCCTAGTTTTTATGTTTCAACTGACTGTCAGTTTCGTCCGAACCACTTGATGACGGCACCGCGAAGTCATCGTCAAAAGCGGCCGGGCCGAAAGCATTGCGGGGTGGTTGAGCCGAAAGGGTCTGGAGCGGAACGGTGCTGAGAAGCTTTTCAGACAGGAACAGCTTAATAAACACGGTCAGCACAATGAACGGCAGGATCAACAGAAAAGCCCCCATCAGCCACCCTTCCAACCCTGCAAACTCCATCTTGTAGGTCATAATGCCGCGCAGGCTCTTGGAAAAAGTCTGGCCGCCTATGACCACGTTCCAGCGCATCGCCAGCACTCCGACCAGAATCAAAGCGGAGCTGGCAAAGTACATGCGCCGGCGCGGCAATTCCGGCACACGCCGGCGGATCAATTGGAGTGAGCCCAGCAGCAACAGCGGCATCAACGTGCCCATCGCCACCTGGCCCAGGCTGAGCGTATAAAAAAGCTTTTCTCGCGCCATATATTGGATGACCTGAAAGCCCTCCTCAGCGGAATAGATGCGGTGAATCCAGTCCAACCCCTCGATGGCGGCATCCATAACGAGGGAGTAGAAAAGGAACATGCACATCGTATCGAGGCATTTCATATCAATGGCTTTGCGCCTGACCCAGCTCAGGACCATGTAATTGAAAACGCATAAGGCGATGCCCGAGACCATGGCAGACATAATAAAAATAATGGGCATCAGCACGTTGCCCCACCACGGGTTGGCCTTGATGGAGCCAAAGATGAACCCGACATAACCGTGCAGCAAAAAGGCTGAGGGAATACCCACAATCGAAAGCACCTGGCCGATCTTGTGGTCCAACTCAACCGCCGGCGCCGACACATCCGTCACACCCACTGTAAACAGCCGGTAGAGCATCCCACGGAACCCCGGCGTGATTTCCGACCATGCGACAAAATCGGCGCGGTAATCGAACCACAGTTCCAGCAGGAGCACGGCCATCAAGTACCACGCGTAAATGAACCCGAAGATGGCCATCGGCGACGTCAGGTGTGGCGTCATCATCACCTCGAGACACCGCTCCGGGTGGCCAAGGTGAAACAGCAGCGGCAAGGGCGCGCACAAGAGAAAAGCAAAGGCGGTGAGCATCGACAGGCGGTACACCGGTTCGAGGGCTCTGACTTTGAAGACGCGCACCAGGGACGCCATGATAAACGCGCCCGCGACCAGGCCCGTGATATATGGGTACAGAACAATTAGTATCCCCCAAAGCGGCTGCGAAGTCGCTTCGTTGGGATAGGCATACCCCTCGAAATGAGGAATGACTTCAAAGACCAGATTCGTAACGGCAGGGGGCATATTTACCTGACCTCCTTATCCAGGCCGGCGTAAAAAACACTGGGGCTGGTCCCCAAGTAAGGTTTGAGTACCTCGACACGGTTGGCCTGGTAGAACTGATGAATTGGATCGTCCGCCGGGTTCATTAAATCACCAAACACGCGGGCCTGGGTTGGGCAGACCTCAGCGCAGGCGGGTTTAAGCCCTCGCGTAATGCGATGGTAACAGAGGGTGCATTTCTCGGCCGTCTTGGTGACCGGGCTGAGGAACCGGCAGCCATAAGGACAGGCTTGGACGCAAAAGCCGCATCCGATGCAGTAGGTCGGATCGATCAGCACCACGCCGTCGGGAGCGTCGAATGTGGCCCCGACAGGACAGACCTGGACGCAAGGCGAGTGCTCGCACAGGTTGCACAGTTTAGGTACGAAGAAGGAATGCTGGATATCGCCCACGGGAACCGGCGGCTCGGGAAACCCGTGCATGCCGCCATAGGGGGAATCCACGAGTGTTTCGCCACGCGCTTCGCCCGAGCCGGGTTTGGGTTTGGTGATGATGTAGCGTTCAATCCAGGTCCGGTAGTAGGGACCCTCGGGCACGTGATTCTCCTTTTTGCAGGCCTCCGCGCACAACCCGCACCCGATGCAGCGATTGACATCGAGTGCCATGCGCCATTTGTGCTTAGTAGGGTCATAGCCTTTCGGCGCGTCGGAGGCGACCAGCACCTTTTGGACAGCGGCTTTGGCGGCCCTCGCCACGGGCAGGGCCAGAACACCAGCCAGGGCGGCGCCCATTTTGCCCAGAATGCTGCGACGGGAGAGTTGCGGTTTCATGGCACTTCAGAAGGGGCGTGAGGCACGTGGCACTCGGCGCATTTGGAACCGGTGTAATGGGTTCTGCTGACAATCTGTTTGTGCCACTTGGGCCGCGAGGGGTTTGCTTCGTGGCAACGCACACAGGGGCTATAGCTGTTCTTATCGATTGCTATGTCCGGGTTGTTCGCATGCGCTTCACCGGGGCCATGGCAGCCTTCGCAAGAAAGGTTCTTGTGCTCATACTTGAGCAACTTCTTAACTTCCTCTGAATGGCATTCTTCGCAGGCATTTCTTCCGGCAAAGACTCTTTGGCGGCTGGCTAATTCCGCCAATGCTTCCCCGCGATACCAACCATATTGGTGGAACGACGCCGGCGTGAGAAAATACCGTGCGATCGAATAGATGGTCACAATCCCAACCGCCAGCAGGAAAAGCCGGAGGGCCTGGGGCGGCATTTTAAAGAGGCGTCGCATGGACTGATTTATAATTTGGGCATATCGGCCACTGCTCTAATTAACGTTCACAGAATTTAGAACACGCCCCAAGAACGGCTTCACTTCCGTTGCTAATCTATTAGCCTTTTTTGCTATCGCATTGTCCAAAAGCGTTTCAACGAAAGCCGAAAACACGCGCTGGAAGTTCCACCACAAAACAAAAGGGAGCTCGCGCAGACGCGAACTCCCTGAACAGACTCAGCAGAGAGGCGGTTACTTCTTCAACCCGCGGACGTAAGCAACCAGGGCCTTGGCCTCGTCATCGCTCAAGTCGCTGAAGGCCTTCATGCGAGTCCTGTCGGAACCGCTTTCCTTGACGCCTTCCTTGATGGCCTTGGCCATCTGTTCGTCCTTAAGCGAGCTCTGCAGCTTCGCGTCAGTAAGGTCTTTAATCTCCAGCTTTTTGCCCATCTTGGTCTCACCCTTGCCATCCACTCCGTGGCACTTGGCGCAATCCTTTTCCCAAACGGCTTTCGCGTCGGCGGCCCGGGCGGACACTACTCCCGCCAGGCATACGGCAGCGGCTAATACAATCAATTTTTTCATATCGGTTTTCTACTATCCGGTCATTCCTTTGGACGCCCGGTTTGTGTTTCAATTCAAACAATTGTGGGGCGGCCTCTTGCCATCCAGCCAACAACTGTCTTGCTGGAAGGAAAATGGCGCATCGGCGAGGTCGTTGCTTTACCGGGCTTGTCTTTTGATTGGCATTTTTTGGCCAGACAACTTTAGCAAGCTTTATCCAACATGCGTGCAAGATATGGAAAGCTGCATCATCCTCCCGGTCCAAATCCCCGTTTCGTTTGCGGGTGCTTTGGCGTTCTTTTGCGGCTAACAAATTCCCCCATTATCTGCGGTTGGCGACTGCTCGGAAAGCAATCAGGGTTTCTAAACCAAACTGGAAATCGAATAACCGGCAAAAAATGTCCATTGTTTAGCAAGGCTCGTGTAGTGCCAGGGGGAGGCTAGTTTTAGGGTGCGTATCGAGCTTGTGGAAGAAGTGACTGCTAACAGTGGGCGAGCGAGCGAACCGGTTGATACGCAGAAGAAGGTTCCTCTCCGGCTCAACGGGATTCGCGAAACAGCGTTTGGGTCGCCGCGCGATTTTCTGGATAACCGCTTTGTATATGCGGTGGTTTCAGCCCGCGCGCACGGCTTGTCGGTGGGTGTCAACATCAACCCGGATAAGGCTTGCAACTTTAATTGCATCTATTGCGAGGTACATCGGAACGGGGATTCGCCCCAGCCGCTGGATGTGGATTTAATGGCAGGTGAATTAAGGAAGACGCTTCTGCTGGTTCGCGCGGGCCGGCTGCGGGAGCGGCCCTGGTATCGCTCCTTGCCTGATGAGCTGCTGCAACTGCGCCATGTCGCCTTGAGCGGGGACGGCGAACCCACTCTGGCGCCGAAGTTTCCCGAAGCGCTGCAGGCGATTATGCACGTGCGGGCTCTGGGAGGTTTCCCCTTTTTCAAACTGGTGCTCATCACCAATGCAACCGGCCTGGACCTTCCCCACGTCCAGGAAGGCTTGAAGCATTTGACGCGCAGCGACGAGGTTTGGGCAAAATTAGATGGTGGCTCTCAAGCCTATCTTAACAAGGTGAACCAGGCTGATGTGCCGCTCGAGAAAGTCTTAGCCAATATCCTGATGCTCGGACGCCAAAGGTCCATAGTCATTCAGAGCCTATTTCCCGCCATCGGTGAGGAGGAACCTTCTCTCGAAGAGATTGAGCAGTACGCCAAACGCCTGTTGGAGTTGAAAAAGGAGGGAGCGGATATTTCGCTGGTGCAAATCTACTCGGCCACACGACCTTCAGCCAATTCAAGGTGCAGCCATCTCCCCTTAAGGACCCTCTCACGGATAGCTCACAGCGTGCGGCAGATCACCGGCCTGAATGCCGAGGTGTTTTAATCCTTTGTCACGTGAACACAGCCACCTCGTGGTCCAGGAGCGAGGGAAGCTCGAAGCTGGCCCAACCCCTTTTGGAAGGCGCAGAAATAGTCTGGCGCGCCACCAACAAACGGGCTTTCCTGCCTCTCACTGTTTCGGGCAGCTTGATGCGCACACGCAGGGGACCCACGGGTATCAATTCATCGACCGGCTGACCCCAGGTTCCGGCATTGGTTAGGTTGATCAGGTGGAGAATGATCCGGCCAGGTTGGTGGTACACGTGGCAGTCAATCAGGCCAGGGCCTTCCACAAAAAGGGGCACTTCGTCTTTGGCCGCCCAACGGACCAGGTTGGCGAGGAGATTACCGTGGTCTGGAAGATTGTCTCGACCAAAGCGACGATCGAGGTCGGCCGGCATTAATGCGATACGGCTGCCGCCCCGGGTCGCGTTGAGGATCAACGCGGGAATGTCTGTACTGGGCTCGCGCATCCATGATGTTTCAGGAGGAGAAATGGGAAAGGGTCGAATAAAGGTCAGCAGCACTTGAGCCCCGGCATCCACTTTGAGAGGCTCCAAGGCGCCACCGAAGGGTAAGATATCCGTTTCTTGAAATCCGCGCAGAACAGCATGGCGCGGTCCCTTTACTGGCGGTTCGTTCGGGATGTGCGGTCCGTTGGTGGCAGCGCGCAACTCCGGCGCCAGCCGCAGATAGCTGTGGGAGGTTTCCGAGGCCCATTTCCTGCGGATAGCCTCGCTGTCGGCTTGCCGGGGTTGAAGCGCGTGTGCTCCAAACAAATCGCCCAGGGCGAAATCAGGTCGGGGGTCGCCCCACTCATCAAAAAGGCTGCTGTGTCCTGTCGCAAGGAGATTGCCGCCCCGCTTGACGAATGCGCGGATCGCGTCTGCCTGCCGGTCCGACATCACGGCCAAATTCGGCAGCACCAACAGCGAGAACTGCGCCGCATCTCTTTCCAGGTCGTCAGCGTGGACCGGCAGATAGGGAATGCGGGCGCGAATCAGGGCTTGTGTCATGCCGCGCCAGGGCAGCTCGACCAAAGGTTCGGCGTCATCGCGGCCATAGAAATCATTGTTACGCTGCGACCAAACCACCCCCACGGTGGCAACCGGGCGGCGGTTGAGCAGGTACTGTTCATTGGCCCTATGCCATCGGCAGATAGGTTCGGCGATGCGATACATCCGGCGGTCCTCATCGTAAGCGCCGATGTGATGCCACCAGGGTTGCAATCCTCCGGCGATGCCTTCGAGCATCCACAACCGTGCTTCCGGTTCGGGTTTGCTGGCAAGCCGGAAGGTGGGCCTGCCGGCCTGGTACAAAGCCATGCTTTCGGGAATGAGCTTGTCCCAACCGAGCAGCCCATGAATGAGTTTGCCCCTTTCACCGTTATTTTGAAAACCGCTCGAATCGCTTCGCGATTGATGGTCCAACATAATGAGTTTGGCGCGCCGGCAGATTTCCCTGTAATCCCGGAAGCTCTGAGATTGTCCGTTCACCGAGCCACTGTTCATCCCAATCCAGAGGCATTCGGGACCGCCGGCACTTTGGGTCACTTGGTTGTTCCTGTCCCACAACTCGAGCCGCCGCTCGTAATTCCACTGTATCCACTGGCGGTACAGAGGTTGATTCCAGTTCTTCTGGTTCGGAATCGCCTCACCGGTTCGGTCGCGGAATTTCCTCTGGCAGTTCTTACAGAAACAGGGGCTGCCTCTCCCCAACCCGCTCCAACTGTTGTCGGTGAACCCCTCCGGACGGCAGCGATCGATGATCTCTCGCATAATGGCCGGAATGTATTCTTCATAATAGGGGCTGTTGACACAGGTAACGAAGAACTCGCCGGCTTTGCGCGTTTGACCGGAGCTGTCGAGCGCGAACCAATCAGGATGGGCTTCGTACAGGTCTTGGCGGGCCTTGCTCGAATCCATCCGCGCGAAAACTGCCAACCCGTCCGCATGCGCTGCATGGCACAATTCGCCGAATAAATCGCGGCCATTGAGGTACAGCGCCTGGTGATGGTACGGGACCTGGCTGGGATAATAAGCGACAATCCCGCCGGCATTAATAATGACACCTTGGGTTTGTGTCTGTTTCCAGTAACTGCGCCACCAGGGGATGTCGTAGCGTTGAGGATCGATTTCCGTGATATTGGTTTGCCCCCACCGGAATGCGCGGCGAAACCACGGAACCGCCGGCAACGCAGATAATGCAGACACCTTGCCGGCGTGTGCAAGGCCTGTTGCTGCGCCGGCCAACCCGGTCACCAGCAAACCGGTTTGTTTGATGAAACTGCGGCGGCTTTCAGCCTCTGGCATGTCCATACCCCTACACCGCCTCTGCAGCGGGCACAGGGAGAGGCGGGAGCTCGGGTGTCTGCGCTTCAGTGGACGAAGAATCCACCGCCACAACCGGCGGAGCTTGTGCCGGTTCCAGTTCAACCGCCTTGCGACTGGGCAGGGGAGCAAGGCCAGTCGCCGCGATGGTTATCGGCCTCTTGGCAGACGCCCGTTTGGCCAGCAGGGCGTTTCGCCTCTTTTGCCTGGCGACTTTATCGACAAGCGCCTTCAACTCCTCTTGCGCCCGGCGGGCCAGCTTTGCGGCCTTCTTTGCGCCCTTTTTTGCCTCTTTAAATGTTTTTCGCGCCTCCTTAAAACTGCGCTTGGCTGAACGCGCTTTCTCCTTTTCGGCATTGGCTGTTTTTTCGGCAGACAAGGCCTTGGCGGTGGCGGAGCGGAGTGCGGTTTCGGAACTGAGATCGGCCCTGTTGGGCGTGGCCGTTTTCATAAAGCAACGCGCTTGAAATTTATTTTTTTGGTTTGTCTGGCGACCGTAATGCCAGTGTCACCAAACTGCAATGGAAATGTTGCAAGAAGGTCCAAGGAAAAACGCAGTCGCCACGAGGCTCTTAATCTCCGCGCACTTCCACTTCGAGAACCTCGCCGGGTTCGCATTGGGCGAAGACTTCGAAGGGGCGGCAGCAGACCTCGCAATCGCTGGTAAATCTCTGGACCGGGATGCTCGTGTCGATAGCCAATTCAAAGCTCTGCCCGCAAAAAGGGCATTGAATGGGTTCTGAGACTTCCATTGATTCAGAATGGCATTTCTTTTCGAGGCGCGCGCGACCGGGCGCCCTTGCGGTAGCTGACAGGTCTGGAAGCGGTGGGGTCCGAGGCCTTGCCGGCTGCGTTGGCATCTGACCCCCGTTTCAGCTCGCGGATTTGGTCGCGGAGCAGCGCCGCCTTTTCGAATTCAAGGTTATTGGCGGCGGCGAGCATTTCCTCCTCAATTTCCTTGATGGTCTCGTTAATATCGAGGTCCACACCGGACTCAGCCAGAAAAGCGCGCGCGCGCTGGTTGACACCCCGGTAAGCGGAAAGGCTTTCTTCTACTGCGCGGCTGACACTGCGGGGAGTGATATGATGTTCCTGGTTATAGGCCAACTGCTTCGCGCGCCGATATTCAGAAACTGCCAGGAATTTCTGGATGCTCTGCGTTTTGACGTCGGCGTAGAGGATGACCTCGCCATGGAGGTGGCGGGCGGCGCGTCCGGCAGTCTGGATGAGGCTGGTTTCGCTTCGCAGAAATCCTTCCTTGTCAGCGTCCAGGATTGCCACCAGAGACACCTCCGGCAGGTCGAGTCCTTCGCGCAGGAGGTTGATTCCCACCAGCACATCGAACTCCCCTTTGCGCAACGCCCGCAAGACCTCGACGCGTTCGATGGCGTCGATTTCGCTATGGAGGTATTGCACCTGAATCCCGATCTCGCGCAGGTAATCGGTCAATTCCTCGGCTGTCCTTTTGGTGAGGGTGGTCACCAGCACGCGTTCCTTGGCGTCGGCGCGTTTGCGGCATTCATTGATGAGGTCGTCGATTTGGCCCCCGAGCGGTTTGAGCGTCACTTTAGGGTCCACCAGGCCCGTGGGCCGCACGATTTGCTCGACCACGCGGGATTTGGCCCAGCCCAGCTCGCGCGGGGCCGGAGTTGCACTGGCGTAAATGCTCTGGTTTTGGAGTCCCTGGAACTCCTCGAAACTGAGGGGGCGATTGTCCAAGGCGCTGGGCAAGCGGAACCCGTGTTCGACGAGGACGGTTTTGCGCGAGCGGTCGCCTTCGTACATCCCGCCGATCTGGGGCAAAGTGGCGTGCGACTCATCGATGACCAGGAGGAAATCCTTTGGAAAGAAATCGAACAGGGTGCAGGGCCGGGAGCCCGGCGCCCGGCCTGAGAGAGGCCGCGAGTAATTCTCGATGCCTGAGCAGAAGCCCATCTCCTCCATCATCTCGAGATCGTACTCGGTGCGCATCTTGAGCCGCTGGGCTTCGAGCAGTTTGCCTTGTTTCTCGAACCACGTGATGCGCTCGCTCAATTCCTCGCGGATGGCCAGCAGGGCTGGCCGTAGTTTCTCGGAAGGCATGACGAACTGTTTTCCGGGGTAAATCGTCACCGCATCCAGGGCATCCAGCTTATGGCCCGTCAACGGTTCGAAACGGGTGATGCGGTCGATGTCTTCGCCGAAAAACTCGACCCGCAAGGCGTCCTCGCGCCCCGCCGGCCAGAGTTCCACCGTGTCGCCCCGGGCGCGAAACTCGCCGCGGCTCAGTTCGACATCGTTGCGGGTGTATTGGAGGTCCACCAGACGATGCAGGAAATGTTCCCGGCCCATTGCCTGCCCCGCGCGAATGGGAATGACCAGGGCTTCGTAGTCTTCCTTGCTGCCAATGCCGTAAATGCAGGAAACGCTGGCGACGACAATGACATCCTGGCGGGAAAAGAGGGAACTCATGGTCGAGAGCCGGAGGCGCTCGATCTCGTCATTCACACTTGAATCCTTCTCGATAAAAGTATCGGTCCGGGGGATATAGGCCTCCGGCTGGTAATAATCGAAATAGCTGACGAAATATTCGACCGCGTTTCTTGGGAAAAAGGATTTGAATTCCGCATAAAGCTGGGCTGCCAGGGTCTTGTTATGGGAAATGACGAGTGTCGGTTTGTTCAAGTTCTTAATGGCGTTAGCGATAGTAAAGGTCTTGCCCGACCCGGTAACGCCCAGGAGGACCTGGTGTTTGGCCCCGGAAAGGAGACCCTCGGTAAGCTTGGCGATGGCCTGGGGCTGATCCCCGGCCGGCGCGTATGGTGAAACCAATTCAAACATTGAGTTTCAAAGTACGTGTCCGTTCAAGTGGAGTCAACGGGGGCAACTTTCAGCTTCCAGTTTTCGGGTTCTCCCGTGGATTTGAAATAAGACAACCGGTTGTTTTCGGATTAATGTTCGGACCAAGCCCACAGCCATGTTGGAACAGGCGGCTGGAGAACCCTGGGGCGCGCCGGTCTTCCTCCTCCGGCACAAAATCTGCTTATTCTTCTCTCGCATTGTATGATTACATCGAACGCGTCTGCGCCGGTCGCATCGGCCGATTGGAACTTCGATACCATCCCCGACCGCCACCTCATCGCGTGTTGCTACTGGGAATACGCGCGCGAATCCGCCTTTCTTCGCGCTTTCAAATCGCGCTGTGTCGAGAGCAACCGCCATCCCAAACCGTTTCGCGAGGCCTTCGAACTCTGCGGCAAAGACGCCCGCCGCGTCCTCTCGATCGGCAGTGTCGCCAACTCGTTCCTTCTCGGCTTCGGCTTCGAAGCGGACGACCCCCGGCACCCTGGCGTTGCGCGGAAGCTCGACCCGAATCAGCCGGTCTCGGGCAACTTTCCGGCTTCCTGGCAATCGCTTTGCGCCGGCGAACGGGACTACCGCGCCGAGCTCGCCACCGCGCCCGTCCCTGGCGGTGCGGCCCCTTTTGAGCGCGCGTCGGGTTGCGAGGCGGCTAATGCGCTGATGCTTCTGACGTCCATTATGCTCTCGGACATGCCGGTGGCGCCTCCTTGGGCCATCAACGACACTCTCGAGCGCCAACTCGAGCAGGTAAACAGCCACGCCGCGCCCGCCGGGCCGAAGACAGACGGAGGCGGGCCGGAATGTAAGGCAGGCGGGGTTGCTGCGGTTGCGGCGCTCAAGCCCGACCAAGGCGTGCTGCCCTGGCCCACGCCATCCATCCAACGGTTCGACACCCACAGCCGTTGCGCCGACGAAATTGCCCTGGTCCAAATCCAGTGGGGCAGCTTCAGCGACGCTGAAATGATGGAGTCGTTTCGGGCGTGGCTCAAAGCCAATCGCCCCGAGGCCGTAGGCCCGGTTCCCGGGCGGGGTCATAAACTCAAAGACTGGCGGGCAAACCTGACGCGGCTTGGGGTGATGCGGCTGGTCGCCCGGTTCTCCGCCCTGGAGCTGCTGGACCCCAAAACGGACCTCATCCCCGGGCTGTGGGAATCCAGGCAATTTTCCGGCCCCACCTGGCTGGACGTGGTTAAATGGCACGATGCCCGCCGCGGAGCCCGCGCGCTGTTCCATGAACTGTTTCCGTTCCTGTCTCCCGCGGAGGAACCCCTCTCCTGGCCCACGGCCCACCAGCGGCCTTAGAGCCCATCACATGCCGCGTCGTGTAGTCGCCCGAGAATCCCGAAGGGATTCCGCCCTCCGGCCCAGGGTTGCGAGGAAACGAGCTACCCTGGGTAATCTAAGTGCGTCCGCCTCAACTCCGAAGGAGTTGTGCCCCCTTTAGAATCCAACTAAATCCTGTGCCGCAATCACTCTCTGCCGTTCTTGCGACGGCCGCCATGCCCCTAACTTGATATCGCAAATTGCGACTTCAAGCTCACCATAGTTTTAAAGGCGCACCGCGTAGCGGTGCCGTGCCGGTAGCCGTGGGCCTCGGCCCACCGAATCGAGCCCATCACACGCCGCGTCGCGTCGCGACGCTTGAAAACCTCGCCCGTATCCAAGACTGCCTCCCTGGACTTTCAAGCAGGCTGGGGATATGACATTATCCAACCGCATGAATCTGGCGGATTACCAAGAGCAGGTTGGCCGGGTTCCCTATGGGAAACGCCTGCCGACTGCCCTCTACGTCCATCGCGAGGGACTGGCCACTGTTGGCGGCAGCCTGGGCGAACTGCTGGCTCAAATCGTGGCCCGCTACCAGGTCACCGCCCAATTCAACCTCGCGAAGTTCAGGACCGATGAGTTGAAGTTGTCCTTTCTCGCTTACCCCGAGTTTGAATCAGATCCCCATCCGGCGCTCAAGCACGCCGTTACGATTGACCTCGCTACCGGGAAAGCCAGGCGCACAGATTATACGGGCAACGCGAATCCACCGATTCTTCATCGAAAGGAAACCTTCTTGCCTGCGGGTCATCCACTCCGAGCGCAGTTCGAGGCGCTCACGCGCGCCGAGGAGCAGGCGGGGCTTTACGCGAGCCCTGCCACCATCGGCTTCAAATTGAATTGGGAGAAGCTGCTCGAGTCGAAAGGGCTAGCCATCATCGGTCATAATCTAATGCACCGTTCCCAGGTCGAGCACCCCGCGCCCAAACCCGCCCCGGAGGGACGCCCGGCAATAGCCCAACGTTTCAACGTTGGGACGGCTGACTCTCAAACAAAAGCAAGCCCCGAAGGGGCGGCTGAAACGGTAGATGCCCCCACCCCCAGCCCCCATAGGCGCTAACTTAATGAAAGGGTTTCCCAAGGATACCTGCTCCGTTAAGACGTCCGAGCGCGACGCCGTTCTTTAAGCTGGGCTCGGATAGCAATTCCGTTGCTCACCAATTGACGCGGGCGCAACGGCCGGCTGACTACTGATAGGACAGCATCCCGGGTTTCAATGAACTCGCGCCAATGACTCGG